>CAXBOF010000068.1:0-7756 GCA_963977205.1 uncultured Phycisphaera sp.
TTCTTGGTCACGCCGCGGATCTCAATCACCATCGGCCTCCTTTGGGTCCGTTCCCGTTTCGATCGGCACAACAAGCCGATACACGCTTCGCCGCGTCGTCTCGATCTCGTCAGAACCAAACCCGATATCCGGCTCTTGATCGACGACATACAAGTACACAACAGCGAACCTTCCGGTCGCCAGGTACGCCTCGATCGCGTGATCGTGCTCGAACACGCCCGGCAAAGCCGTGAGCGCCGAGGGCATCAAGTCATCGACGCCCCGCCTGGTCATCCACGGCTGGAGATACCGTCGTTCCGGGTCCACCTCATACGGATCACCCCAATCTTGCTCGGGCTCGGCGCGAACAAAATCATGCTCAAAGACGATCTCGGCCGGATCACCAATCGCTTTCACCCGGTATCGACTGCCCAGCCGCGAAACGATCCCGCCCACGCGCAGCTGCCCGCTCTCGATCCGCGCGTGCTCGTCCAGGCCGCCCACTTTAAGCGACCAGCCGCGTTCGACCTGTTCAAGCCCAACTGTCAGCTCGCTCGTCGACAGGCCCTGATCGATGTACGTTTTGACCGACCAGATCCCCGGCCTGATGCGCACGGGCGTGGAGCCGCGCACGGATTCGATCCCGCCCGGCACGGGCGACTGCCGCATCGTCGTCGGCCGCGCGAGCATTGTGTCGTGCATCGAGGCCGAGTACTCGAACCAGACCCCGCCCGCATCAACCCTAAACTCGTCAGACGAGCCGGCAAAGAAGTGCGTCATCCCGAGCTTGGTCGCCCTGAGTTCCGCGGGCACCGAAGCGATCGCCCGCTGACCGGCGTGCGCACTTTCGAGAGCCTCGTTCGTCACGATCGCATCGACAACGACCAATCGCGAGGCTGTCGACGGGCCGGCCCGGAGCTTGCTGGGCGCGATGACCGCAAAGCCCGAGGCGATGGCGATCCAGACCAGAGCACTCAGCCACGCGAATTGCCGGAGCCTGAGCGCCTTGAGCAGAAAGAAATCCACAGGCCCGAGCGCCACCGCCAGCGAGATCGTCACCACCGCCACCAGCAGAATGGCCGCCGATCCAATCGCTGTTGCGCTCCCGATCGTATCAAAAACCCTGCCGGGCATCGCCCGCCCGAGGTTGCGCTGATAATTCCAATTCGGCGCGTTGTGCAGTGTCCGTGCGTCGTTCAGATTCGTCGCAACCGTCTGCATCACCGGCGACAATACATCCGCCCACAGCTTCCACGGAAACTCTGCGACGCCAAAGCTGTCGGGGTGCCCCGAAACCAGCGTCACCCAGCCAAGACCCGCGGGCCCCTCCACGATGAGCGATCCACTCTCGCCCTGCCACCGCTGGCGCCAACCGATCTCCTCGCCAAGCAAACCCAGTGACATCGGCCTTGCATTGAGGCGCGACGAAGTCAGGCTCTCGGCGATCTCGCCGATCACCGATGGTGTTTCGATATCCTGCAACGCGCCGACCTCGATCACATCCGTCGGCACGCCCGGTGGCAGGAACCTCCGCCAGCCGTTGCCCGGCTGATCGACAAGCACCACCAAACGCCCGCCACCGAGCACCCACTGCTGGATCGCCATGATCGCGCGCGGCTCGGGGTCCTGAATCGAAGTCTCATCCACAACGACCGCCAGCACACCCTCATACGCCGCGGGAGTAACGGGCAAATCCGGATTGATCGCGTTCACACCAACGACCCGGCTCATCACGCCAAACTCGCGCTGTTCAACCGAGAGAACCTGTTGACCAAGCCCAATACTTGAATCGATCTCGTCTTCGTCAACGCCCGGTACGTTCATCTGGATCGACTCGGCCACGAACCGCTGACCGATCAGGCTCGCCTGCACGCGGGGCGTCAGTGAGAGCAGAAGCTCCTCACTCGATTTCAAACCGGGCCGGAGCTGGATCGATGTCGAGCCGGGCAGAGCCTCGTACACCGTTTGCGCCAGACGCCCGCCGCCCTGCGTGCGCAGCGTCAGCGTGATCCGCTCGCACCACTCAGGCATCGGCACGACCATCGGCACGGACACGTTCGTGCCCGCGGCCGCCTCGATCGGCGACACGATCCGCCCCGTCAGGCCCTGCCCACTCACATATTCAAGCTCAATCGTGCCCGAGATGTGGTCCGCGCCCGGCTGCACCCATACCCGCACCGGCGCGTTGCGACCCGTCGGCATCTTCCCCGTGAATCCGAAGTCGGCCAGCAGCGATATCTCATCCTCTTCATCCGCGTCCTGCCCCAACGCCCCGGCCGGGAAAGCCAGTGCAAAGAGCATCGCGAGTATGAAAAGCAGCCGCCACATGTTCCAGCTTCCGATCTACAAGTACACGCGCCGGTTGTACACCCACCACTCAAAGAGACTGATCGCAAGAGCCGCCAGCAGAAGCCAGGGCCAGAGCCGCCTTGGTGTGCGCGACTCACCCTCTGCGACCGCCGCAACATCTCCGGATGCAAAGGGCAACACCGCGGCGCTGCGCACGTCCGACTCGAGCGGGTCGAGCAGGTTGACCGCGACCCGCCTCGTCACCTCGTCGCCATCGACCGAGTCCGTCAGCCCGGCAGGGCCGCGCCAGCTCAATGTGTACACGCCCGCGCCGGGCACAGGTCCGAACGCCACGCGCCCGTCCGGCGCGGGTTCCAGGTTCGCCCGCTGGCCGCTGGGCATCGCAAGGCTCACACTCCTGGCGCCGATCGGCAATCGCTCCGAGAGCGTGCCGCCCGGGTGCACAACGCCTGTCGAGGCCCCGCCTGTCACACCGCCGAGTGCATCAACCGACGCGGCCAGAAACACGACATAGCTCACATCAAAGGGCCAACTCGACGCGTCCGGATCGAACGCCACCACGATCGCCCGCGTCCCGCCCGAACTGGCATCGAAGATCACCGGCCCGCGGGCCGTTTCCGCCAGCACCACAGCCCCCGAGCCCTGCTCGATCTCGACATTGGTCGCCTTGGAGATCGTCACGCGCCCGCCCAGTTCGAGATCCCGCATCACCGGGTGGTCCTCATTCCAGTCGACGATCTCCGAGGGTCCACCTTCACCCGTCTTATTCAAGCCCATGCCCTCGGGCACACCTCCGAGCACGAGGTAGTTGCCCGCCGGCAGCATCCCCTCGGGCATCCACCCGTCGAGTATGACGACATCAAACCCCGCCGCCCCGCCGCGCGATTCGAACTCGCTGGGCGAGAGACTCGCAAGCTCGCCGTACGGCAAACCTTCCAGCGCGAGCGTCGTGAAGAAGTCATCCTCCGACACCACCGCCACACTCAGCCTCTTCGACGGCGGCACCACGAGCCAGCCCGTGTTGTCCCGCTCTAAAAGATCCGCCCCGCCGTCCGTCGGCTGGACACGCACCTCGACCACCGCCCCCGCCGCGCGGTCGAGCGTGAACACCACACCCCCCGCGCCCGGCAGGCTCCGCGACTCGGAAGCCGCCTCATCCGCCGGCGGGATCGTCGCCGACCGCACGCTCGCCAGCGAGCCGTTGACAATGAACTGCACATCCACGGTGCGCGCAATCACATCCGTACTCGACACACCCACAAAGATCGAGAGCTGACGCGGATCGTCGTAGTCGCGTTCGGCTCGCAACCCAGTAATGCCCACATTGACCGAATTCATTTCACCCATGCGGTAATACCGCACAACATCCTCGGGCCCGGGCACGACGTCAGCAGGATCACCGATACGCCCGTCCGTCCAGAGATGCACCGTTCCCACCGCGGGCGGGAGATTGATGAATGTCCCGTCCCGATCGGGCACGGTCCTCGGCGGGGCCTGCGCGATCGCCAGCCGATACGCCTCGGCCGCGCTCGTCGGCGCATCGCTCGGCTCGATCGATTCGATCGCCGCCCGCAAAAGCGACTTGTCCGCAGACATCGGCTGACGGATCCCGCCCTGGCTGTCGAACGTGATCACCGTCGCCCGCTCGGCCCCGGCCTCGGCGCCGCCCATCACGCTATCAAGCCACGTCGGCTCGCCGAGCTGATCGATCACTTCGAGCGCTTCGTTCTTGGACTGCTCGAGACGCGAAACCGTCTGCCCCTTCCACGAACCGTCCATCGTCTGCATCGAGGCCGACCGATCGATCATGATCACGTGACGGTCACCCGTGACCGAACGCGCCGACAATTCCGGCTGGGCGATCGCAAGCAAGCCCGCCGCCAGCACGAGCAACTGCAGCAGCAAGAGCAGATTCCGCCGAAGCTTCTGGAACGGCGCGTTGGCCTGCATGTCCTGCACCGCGCGTTTCCACAGCAGCGTCGACGACACCTCGACATCCCGGCGCCGAAGCTTCAGGAAGTACAGGATCAGGAGCGTCGGCACCGCGACCGCCGCTGCCAGTGCCGCAATGCCGGGCGTCAGCCAGTTCACTCACCACTCTCCTGTACGTCCCGAGCCGCATCCATCCCGATCGATGTGCAGTCCTCAAGCCGATACGTGTTGAACACCCACCGCTCCGCCCGCTCCTCGTCCGGATGCCCGTAGTCGATGCTGATCAGCTCGTCCTCGTGGAACCCCATGATCATCCGCCCGAACGTCGGCCGCGTCTGGCGCACCACCCCCAGCGACTTTACCCGCACCTCGATCGTGCCCACCTCGCCCCGCGCATCGCGGTCGGCAAAGTACGTCATCTGATCCGCCTCGATCTGATCGATCACATCCGCTGACGACATCCCCGCGCAGTACCGCGCATCGATCGCGTGCTGCATCTCGTCCGTCGTCATGTAAAGATAGATCGGGGCGCGGTTCACTTGGCAACCCATAGCACCCAGACCAACAGCCCACAGCACCACCGCGCACAACATCCGTGTCATCGCACAACTCCTCTTCGCCTCAGATGATCCAGAACCATCGTGTCCACACCCGTATCGCTCGGCACGGTCAGCAGCATGATCTCGCGCCTGGCGCAGAAATCCCGCAGCTGGTTCGTGTACGCCGCTAGCGTCTTCTTGTACTTCTTCAGGAGCGGCGCCGAGATCGTGATATCCGCCTTGTCGCCGTCCTCGATGTCTTTGAGGCGCAGGTCGCCCGTGATCCCGGGATCGAGTTCCTGCGGGCTGAGCACCTGAATCACGAACACGTCGTACCCGCGCCCGACGAGCATCCGCAGGCCCTCCTCGTAGCCCTCTTTGATGAGCATGTCGCTCATCACGACCATGATCCCCTTGCCGCGCCTGGACAGCGCGATCCGCCGGCACGCCTCGCCGAACGAGCTCGACTCCCCGCCTTCGCCCTCATCAGGACGCAGCGAGCAGATGAACCGCGACAGATCGTGCACGCGCCGCTTGCCCCGCAGGTCGCGCACGGCCTGCACGAGCTGTGTGGACGAACCAGTACCTTCACTGGGCGTAGCCCCCCCCACCCCCCCCCCCCCCCCCCCCCCTCCCCCCAGCCCTCCCCCCCGTGGGGGAGAGGGAGCCAGATGAGCTCCCGCCGATCGCACTGCACGCGACGCGGTTGTACTTGACCATCCCGATGTACCCGAGCGCCATCGCCAGCTTCTGCATGAACAGAAACTTGTTCGGCTCGCCCGTGTCCGCGCTCGCCGAGCAATCCAGCACCATGTGCAGCGACAGGTCCTCCTCCTCCTGAAACAGCTTCATGAAGAGCATGTCGAGCCTGCCATAGATATTCCAGTCGATGTGCCGCAGATCATCGCCCGTCACATACGACCGGTGATCCGCAAACTCGACGCTCTCGCCCCGTTTCTTCGACCGCCGCTCGCCCTTGAGTTTGCCCCGGAAAATCTTGGTGCTGGAGATATCCAGCGCATCCAGCCGCGCAAGCAGCTTCGAATCGAGCAGTTCCTCGAGCGACGCGGGCCGGGTTTGGGAGGGTGTACGGAGCATCAGCCTTCGTGATCCTCCAGTCTCGTCCAGGCAGCCGGGTGCAACTCGCCGAACGCTTCCTCGTCGAAGTCGCCATCAGCCTCGGGCTGCTGACCCGGGCAGAACATGGCGGGCACGTATACCGCCGGGAAGTACTCTTCCAGAGTCAGAAAGACCCTGATTTCCTCGGGCTGCGCCGCAAGAAGCACACCCTCTACATTTTTATGCCGAAGCCTGTGGAGGTCCTGGTGCAGCCGCTGAATTGGGTCGAGATCGTCCTGTGTCTGCCCGCTCGAGGATGCCTCTTTCTCGATGCGTTCACGATACGGAGTAAGCCGGTTCTCTCGATCCAGCAGTTGCATTCCCTCATCTTCGAGCGCCAGATACGCCCCAGCTCCACCGAGCGTCTCAAGACACCAGCACTCGCCGTACGGCACAAGTCTCCCGACAAGGTGCATCGGCATCAGCAATGACCCGTCAGCATCCGCGTTGGCCATCGCATCGAACAGGTACGCCCCCTCATGCTCAACAATATTGACGACAAACTCAAGATCCTCATCGTCGTCCGCGTCGTGCATCGTCAATTCGAGCAGGCCGTTGTCCTCATACTGAAACGAGTAACTCTGATTCTCGTCGGGCATGTACCAGTCGCCCTCAAAGATCCGCTCCTCGATGCGCCCCTCGTCGCCGACGCCATAGAACGACGGCACCAAGTGCCCGCACCCGGACACCAGCGATACCGCACAAACCAACGCCGCCAGAATACCGAATCTCATCGCTTTTGCTCCTCACTCATCTTCGATTCAGCAATCCAGTCATACGTCGGCAGCACCCGCCCATCATTCATGCGAAGCCCGAGCAGGTTCGCAGGCATGCCCATCGCCGTGTCCGTCTGCACGCACGCGATCGCCTCGATCCCGGTCTCGGCGATCGGCACAACCTCGCCCGCATCGCTCACGCCGTTGCTGTTGGCATCGGTCCACACACCAAGGCCCACAAGCTCATCGCCCGAAAGCTCGCTGTCGCGGTTGTCATCGAGTGCATCCATCGCGCGGTAGCCGGTTTCAAAGAAAAGCCACCACGTCACCGAGCCGAAAAGCTGCCGCCCGCTCGTCACCTCACCCGTCTCCTTGGGATCCCAGACGAGGATCGAGGCCTCGGGCGAAACCCATGGCCACGATTGCTCGCGCCCGGTGCCGTCGAGATCGAAGTCGACAATGGTTTCGGGAGCCATGAGTGATTCGAGAGAAGCTGGCGTATTCAACGAGAAGATGATCGGCGTCATCATTTGACTATGCGAAAGCTCTTCGAGTTCTTCCACACCCTTCTGTACGAGGCTGATCCGGGGGCCGTCGTATCCTCTTGGCCCGAGTTTCTCCATGAGCGAGAGATACGCCGTGCCCGCCTCCCACGCGATCAGGGAACGAAAGCCCCGCATCGGCTGATGATTCCTGTGCGCCTCTTCGGGATATGCGAGCGTGAACGCCTTGAGGTAATAGTGCGTGGTCTCCAGCTCCCAGTAAGTCTGGATACTGGCAAGTATCGCCTCCCGCTGTTCCGGATTGACAGCCTCCTTTGCCACGAGCACCGCATCAACACAGTCGGGATCTGGCCCCCTCACTCGGCTCCGTTTGTCCGCGTACTCCTGCGGCTGAAGCCAGTGGCAGAAGTATCGCGCGAGGTAACTCTGAATCTGATCCGCTTCTGTCGAAGTGATATTCTCTACAAAGTGATCGCGATCGAACTGCTCGAAATCATGCGAAAAAACCGCGTCCGGCAGCGCTTCTGTCTGCTTTGCAAGCTCTGTGTTTTCCCGCATGAGATCCGCCATCCCAAGATAGGGCAACGGCTCGTCCGGCTTGATCCGTATGGCTTCGCCAAAAGCCTCCACAGCCTTAGTGAGTATCTGGACCCTCTCC
>CAXBOF010000069.1:0-7742 GCA_963977205.1 uncultured Phycisphaera sp.
TAACAGCTACTTCCAGGGCACCGACGCGACGAACATCGCGGTCAGCGACAACCTCGCAAGCAACCCGCTGGCACTCATGACCGGGCGGTACATCGACGGCACCTTCCACGAGAACGGCACGAGCCTTGCCATCGCCGACCTCCAGGACAAGGGCGTCGATGGGCTCAGCGGACAGTCCGTCGGCGCGTACTGGCGCACCACCGTCCAGAAGCTCAGCGTCCAGACCGGCTCGGCCCGCGTCATCGCCCAGTCCACCGCACTCGTCCGTGACGGGCTCGAGTCCCAGCGTCTGGCGATGAGCGGCGTGGACTCCGACGAAGAAGCGCTCAATCTCATGCAGTTCCAGCGGGCCTACCAAGGGGCCGCCCGAATCATCCAGACCACGAACGAAATGCTCGACACGCTGATCAACCTGATCTGAGGCACCTATGAGCTCAATCCCATCCAATGTGAGCCGGGCCCCGACGCTTCTGGTCAACCAGATTCAGCTGGCCAACCTCCAGCGCACGAGCCTTGGCCTCTTCGAGACGCAGTCGCAGCTGGCCACGGGCCGATCGGTCCTGCGCCCGAGCGACGACACCGTCGCCACGGCCGCCATCGCGCAGCTCGACGACAGCATCCAGCGCTCAAGCCAGCGGCTCCGCAACATCGATCAGGCCGACGCCAATCCCTCGCTCATCGAGTCGAGCCTGGCCGAGACGAGCGATCTCCTGCTCTCGGCCAAGCAGATCGCAAGCACGCAGGTCAACGTGGGCACCACGCAGATCGAGCGCGAAAACCAGGCACAGGTCGTCAACTCACTCATCGATGGCCTGCTCACACAGATGAACCGCAAGTCGGTCGATAACTACCTCTTCGGCGGCAGCAGAACCAGCTCGCCACCCTTTGAAACCTTCGGCTCAGGCTTCATCTATAAAGGCGAATTCGACAAGCTCACCACCGACATCAACCTCGGTAAGAGTGTGCCCGTCACGCTCGTTGGCATCGAGTCGATCAGCAACGAGCTCAGCAAAGTCCAGGGCGATGTCGACCTCGCCCCATCACTCACGCCCGACACGCTGCTCTCGGATCTCCGCGGCCCGGTGGGCCTTGGTGTCTCCAAGGGCACGATCCAGATGCAGTTCGACAACGGCCCGGTCATCCAGATCGACCTGACCTCCGCCGACCGCATGGAAGATGTCACGACGCGGCTTGAGGCCGCCATCAGAGAGTACGAAACGACCAACGGCGTCACCATCCTGGACACCGGCGGCGTCTCGCTTTCGGGCGAATCCATCGCGATTGATATCGTCAGCGGCGCACCGGGAACCGACCCACAACTGACCTTCACCGAGGTCGGCGTCGGCACCACCGCGCGCGACCTGGGACTGACGACCACGGGCGGCTACGCCTTCGAGGCCACACAGATCGCGGGCCAGGGTCTTGATCCCAAGCTCACGATGCGCTCACCGATTACATCGCTCACCGGACTGACCGGGGCGCTCGATGAGATCGTCATCAACAACGGCGGCCGGCGCGCTCAGATCGATCTCTCCGGTACTCAGACAATCGAGGACCTCGCCAACGCCATTCAGGGTGCCAACATCGGCGCCCGCCTGGTCCTCAACGCGCAGGGCACGGGCATCGACATCGTCAACCTCGTCTCGGCGGCCCCGGACCAGTCGATGACCATCGAAGAAGCCGCCGGCGGCAACCGCACGGCCGAGATGCTGGGAATCCGCACGCTCAAATCCTCCACACGCTCCGACACACTCAATGACGGGCGAGGCGTGAGCGTCAAGTCCGGCGGCACCGACCCCGTCTCGGGTCTGGCTGACCCGACACTCGACGTCGACTTTGCCGTCGTCCTGGGCGACGGCTCCACCTTCACCGTCAACCTGCGACCCGAGGACACCGTCACGATCGGCGATGTCATCAGCCGCATCAACGACGAGGCCAACACGCAGGGCATCCCGGCTACGTCGTTCCAGGCGGCGCTCGGCGATTCGTCCAACGGCATCGTGTTCACACAGGATGCCAGCTTCACCGGCACGCTCTCGCTTGAGAGGCGCAACAACTCCTCGGCGATGTTCGACCTGGGGCTTGGAGACGCAACTTTCGACCCTTCGAGCGCAACTCTTGCCGGGACAGACCCGGCACCGGTCGTCTCCGACACAGTCTTCACACGCCTGATCGAGCTTCGACAGGCACTTACGGCCGGTGACACGGCTGGCATCACGTTTGCAGGAACCAATCTGGAAGAAGTTGTGGATTCGGTCGCACAGACACGCGGCTTGGTCGGCAGCTACAGCAAACGGCTCGAGTCCGCTCGGGTCAGGGAAGAGGACGTCAGCATCATGGAGCAGAGTTTCAGGAGCGAACTGCGTGACCTGGACTTTGCAGAGGCATCGACCAAGCTCACCCTTCTGCAGACACAGCTGCAGGCCGGGCTCCAGAGCATGTCGATCGCAAATCAGTTGAATCTGCTCGACTTCCTCGGATAACGAGGTCGGGCTGGAGAATCGGAAAACGGCTCCCCCGTATCGGCCGCGGGGAGCACGAGTCAGAGTCAGCAGGCGAGGGACGCCTGCTAGGGCATCAAAGCCAAGGCCGAGGTCAAGGACGATCGCATGGAAGTCCAAACGTCACGCTTCGGGGTGATTGAGATCGCGGAGGACCGCGTTATCACCTTCACGAAGGGTCTTCTCGGGTTCCCGGCCATGAGCCGGTACTGTCTTCTGCAGCCGGGCGATGATGCGCTCTTCTTCTGGCTGCAGAGTCTCGAAGACCCGGATCTCGCATTCGTGATCACCGATCCGACGATGTTCTACCCGGAGTACAACGTACCCATCCGGGCAGAGCAGATGGAGGCGCTCTCTCTCGACAAGCTCGAGGACGCGCAGGTGTTTGTCATCGTAAACAAGGTTGAGCAGCAGCTCACGGGCAACCTCCAGGGCCCGCTGGTTGTCAACACGCTTGAGAGAACGGGCGAGCAGCTCGTTCTTGCCGACAAGCGGTGGACCACCAGACAGCCGCTGATGAAAGTCGGTCAGGCCGCAAAAGCGGCCACCGCCTGATTCACGCGGACAGAGTGCGGCGCCCCGCAAGGAAGCGGGCGCTGGTAGGGCACGGAGGACGCTCGGCGATACGCCGGGCCCCGAGTCGGTGACGTTTCCGACTCGGCGTTGGAAGGAGCCAAACGAATGCTGGTGCTTTCACGGCAGCGCGATGAGACGATCATGATCGGTGACAACATCGAGATCACGGTCGTTGACATCCGGGGCGACAAGGTCCGCCTCGGCATCACAGCGCCGACTCAAATCGCGGTACACCGCAAAGAGGTGTACGACGCGATCAGAAAAGAAAATGAACAGGCGGCGTGCTTCAAGCGCGACGACCTGGGGCCGCTGAGTTCGGGCGCGGCTCCGAAATCCGTCCGTCCGGGACGTACTGCCAGGGCGTCATCCCTGGCCTCCCAGAACGGTAACGGTGGCGACAAAGCCACCACGAGCAACGGAGTCCACCCGCAGCGGACCGAGGTCAACTCGGCGAGCGCTCACGACTCGGCGCCAACGCGGACCATCGCCTAAAGCGAAGGCCCGCACCGGCCGCGAGGATGCGGCCGGCGGCGAGCGAAAGTCAGTCACGGAGGATCGACAATGGGTCGAATCAATACAAACGTCCCGAGCCTCATTGCTCAGTCAAACCTATCAAGGAGCAATGAAGACCTGCAGCTCAGACTCGAGCGGCTCTCGACCGGTCTCCGCCTCAACAGAGGCAAGGACGACCCGGCTGGGCTCATTATCTCTGAACGAATCCGCTCAGACCTCGAAGGTGTCCAGCAGGGCATCAAGAACGCCGAGCGGGCAAGCTCTGTTATCGCAACCACAGAAGGCGCGCTCACAGAAGTCAGCGACCTGCTCAACACCATCCGCTCACTCATCGTCGAATCCGCCAATACCGGCGGCAACTCGGCCGAGGAACGCGCGGCAAACCAGCTCCAGATCGACTCGGCTATCGAGTCCATCACCCGCATCGCCAACACCTCGACCTTCGGCGGGCTCAAGCTCCTCGACGGCTCGCAGGACTACATCGTCTCGGGCGTCCGAAGCTCGGCCATCTCAAAGGCACGGGTCTTCAGCGCCAACTTCTCAGGCAACGACGCCATCCAGGTGGATGTCGCTGTCCTCGCATCGGCGCAGCTGGGCGCACTCTTCATGTCCGGCTTCAACGCCGGCACGGGCGGTCAGGTCACCAGCAGCACCACGCTCCGCATCGCCGGCTCGCTCGGCGTCGGAACCATCGAGGTGGTCTCGGGCACGACGCTTGCCAACCTCATCAACGCGGTCAACAACCTCAAAGCCGTCACCGGGGTCTCGGCCTCGCTCATCAGCGCCGCCGACCCGACATCGGGCGTGGTCTTCAACTCCACCGAGTATGGCTCGGATTCATTCGTGTCCGTCGAACGCATCGGCGGCCCGAGCGACCCGACCGAGGACACCGTCAAGCTCTACAAGGCTTCCGATTCGTACCAGGTCGGCGCGGGCACCGGCAGCATCTGGACAGAGCCCAGCGCCTCACTTACAACATCAAGCCGCGACGAGGGTCGCGACGTCACCGCTCTGGTCAACGGCACACTCGCCGACAGCTCGGGCCTGAATCTCTCCATCTACTCCGGCACGCTCTCGCTTGAGATGCTGCTCAATGAGGACCTGGCAACCACACTCAACTCAACGTCCAACTTCAATATCACCGGCGGCGGCGCACTCTTCCAGCTCGGGCCGGAGGTCACAAGCCTCCAGCAGAGCTCGATCGGTGTCCAATCCGTCGCGTCCGAGAATCTCGGTGGCACGCTCGTGGATGGCAAACTCGCGTTCCTCAACTCGCTCAAGAGCGGGCAGGACAACGACATCCGCTCCAGCGCCAGCCGCAACGACTTCAGCCAGGCGTCAGACATCATCTCCACCTCGATCGATGAGGTTGCGATCATGCGAGGCCGCCTCGGTGCGTTCGAGCGGAACACGCTCAGCACGAACGTCCGATCGCTGCAGTCGGCGTACGAGAACCTCACTTCGAGTGCCTCGGTCATCCGAGACGCCGATTTCGCGGTCGAAACGAGCAACCTGACGAGGGCACAGATCCTCAATCAGGCCTCGACGAGCGTGCTGGGCCTTGCCAACCAGCAGGCCAGCCAGGTGCTCTCACTGCTCGGATAAACCCTTAGGGTCCCGATAAGGGCCGACAAACCCCCAAATCCAGTGAGCCGGCGGACCAAGTCCGTCGGCTTTTCTTATGGACTGACCGAGAAATCTCACTCCGCAAGCACGTCCGACTGAACCCGCCCCTTTGGACCGCCGATGCCGAGGCGTCCCCGGAAGATGGACCTTCCGGGAACAGGGTGGCTCGGCACGGTGCCGAGCAGTGCCTCGCAAAGAACTCTGCTTCCTTCAAGCCAGACCCGGCAACAAGGACAGGGACGCGAGGCGGTGTGTCAGGGCAATTTGCCCAAGTGTTCACGGAGGATTCATTCAAATGAGTCGCATTAACACCAACGTTACGTCTCTCGTTGCTCAGCGCGTGCTGGGTCAGAACAACTTCGGCCTCAACGATTCGCTTGAGCGCCTCAGCACCGGCCTGCGGATCAACCGCGGCAAGGACGACCCCGCGGGCCTCATCGCCTCGGAGAACCTCCGGGCCGAGATCAAGTCCGTCGGCGCCGCGATCAACAACGCCGAACGCGCCGAGCGCGTCGTCAACATCGCAGAGGGTGGTCTCTCGGAAGTCTCGGGTCTTCTGACCGAGCTTCAGGGCCTGATCACCAACTCGGCAAACGAAGCCGGCCTCAGCGGTGCTGAAAAAGAAGCCAACCAGCTTCAGATCGACTCGATCCTCCAGACGATCGACCGCGTCGCGGATCAGACCTCGTTCCAGGGCACCAAGCTCCTCAACGGCAACTTCGACTTCCGCGTCTCCAGCCAGGCCACCGGCATCGATGACCTCCGCGTCAACGGCGCTAAGTTCGAAGGCGACAGCCTCGACGTCTCCGTCCTGGTCACCCAGTCGGCCCAGCAGGCCGGTGCCTTCCTGAGCTTCGGCGGTACAGCCCTCGATCTCGGCGGTGCTGGTGCGACCGATGGTGCCAGCTCGACATTCGTCATCGAAGTCGCCGGCTCCAAGGGCACCCGCGAGTTCAGCTTCGCCTCGGGTACCACCGTCGATCAGATCCAGGACACCATCAACACCTTCAGCGATGTGCTCGGCATCTCGGCCGTCACCTCGGGCAACGGCGTCCGTCTCCAGTCCTCTGAGTTTGGTTCCAGCGAGTATGTCACCGTCAAGGTCGTCGATGACGCCCAGCAGGGCGGCAACGTCACCGGCTACAACGCAACAGCGTTCGGCACCGGCGGCGCAGACCTCGGTGCATTCAACTCCACCGCCGCCACCAACGGCATCCGCGATACCGGCCAGGATATCGGCGCCACGATCAACGGCATCGTTGCGACCACCAGCGGTAAGACCGCCAAGATCGACACCGACTTCCTCAACCTCGAGATCTCGCTCAACGACACCAACTCGCAGACATTGGGTGCAGTTGCGGGTTCGAGCCGCACTTTCGCCATCGCCGGCGGCGGTGCAACGTTCCAGCTCGGCGGCAACGTCGACATCCAGTCCAAGGTCACCCTGGGCGTCTCCGAGGTTGCCATCCGCAAGCTCGGCTCCAACGCCGCCGGCGGCTTCCTCGACGAGCTCGGCTCGGGCAAGGGCTTCAACGTCGTCGACGGCGACCTGTCACAGGCTCAGAAGGTCGTCTCAGAGGCCATCGAGCAGGTCTCGACCCTCCGTGGCCGTCTCGGTGCATTCCAGCGCAACACGCTGGGCGCAACCAAGCGAAGCCTCGCGGTCAACCTCGAGAACAGCTCGGCCGCCGAGTCCGTCATCCGTGATACCGACTTCGCGTCGGAAACCGCGGCCCTGACCCGCTCGCAGATCCTTGTCTCGGCAGCAACCAACACCCTGTCGCTGGCCAACAACCAGCCGCAGACCGCGCTGCAGCTCCTCGGCTAACGCTGAGATAGCCTCCGAACAGGCAAACACACACACCCGCGCCCGCCTCGGAACATCCGAGGCGGGCGTCTTTCTTTTTGACGCCCCATCAATTACCCCACTCCCTTTCCAACACAGCCGCCCATCCCGTCGATACAACAATGAGACATGAGCCCAAAGGTCAAGGCACACCCCGAACTCCCGCCACTGCTCGCCGCCGCGCGCCGGGGCTTCATGCAGTTCATCACCATCGAGTGCGGCCTGCGCCCTGCAAGCCAGGACGCCTACGCCCGCGACCTCGATGAACTCCTCCTCGACCTCAAAGGCCAGGGCCTCACCGACGCCGAGGAAATCACGCACAGACACCTGAGCGAGCACATCCGCAATCTCTCCGCCCAGCGCAAGCTCGCAGCCTCATCCGTCACGCGTCACCTGGCGACCATCCGCGTCTTTAGCAGGTGGCTCCACGCAACAGGTCGCGCTCAGCAGAATCCCGCCGAAGTCCTCGAACGCCCCTCGAGCTGGAAGAAGCTCCCGGGCGTCATGAGTCCCGGGCAGATCCGCAAACTCCTGAGCGCCCCGACAGCTGAGCTCGAATCCAAACCCGAGCGCAGGGTCTACGCGCTCCGCGACCGCGCGATCATCGAACTCATGTACGCCAGCGGCCTGCGCGCCTCGGAAGTCTGTGTCGCCTCAATCGAGGACTACGTCGAAGACGG
>CAXBOF010000070.1:0-7736 GCA_963977205.1 uncultured Phycisphaera sp.
CGACATGGAACCAGACGAGGGCAAATACGCCTTTGCGCCCACCGGCCGATGGATCGAATGGGCAGTGCGCCAGTCCAAGATGCCCGTCTCGGCAGGCCCGGTTGTCGATCTTGGCCGCTCCAATGTCCCCGACTGGCTCTACATCTGGGAGCACGACTACGAGACGCTCCGCGAGGTCGTCTACGAGCACGTCAAGAACGTCATCACCCGCTACCGCCGAACCGTCCCACGCTGGACCGTGCTCAGTGGCCTCAACCGCAACGACAACTTCCAGCTCTCCTTCGAGCAGATGATGGACCTGACCCGCATGGCCATGCTCCTGGCGCGCAAGCTCCACCCGCAGGGCAAGATGCAGATCGAGGTCCTGCACCCATTCAGCGCCGAGCCCGGGCACCGTCCACGATCGCTCCCGGGCGCGCTCTACGCGGAGATGGTCCAGCAGGCCGGCATCGGCGTCGACGCCTGGGGCGTGCGCATCGAACTCGACCGACCCAAGCCCGGCTGCATCCGCCGTGATCTCATGTCGCTGTCCGCCGCGCTCGATCGCTACGCGCTGCTCGACCGCCCGCTTGCGATCACCGCTGTCAGCCGAGCCTTCGAGCCCGGGGCCGCGGTGTACGACGAGCAAGACATCGCCTGGCTGCGCCTGGCGATGGAGCTGATTGTCAGTAAGCCCAGCGTCATGAGCCTTGTCTGGCAGGAGCAGGAGCTTCCGCCCGGCGCCAAAGGCCCGATGCCCGGCAGCCTCATCGATACCTCGGGCCAGCCCAAGCCCTCCGTCCGCAACGCGATCGAGCTCCGCAAGGCGATCCAGTCGGGTGATGCTGTCGCCACCGCAGCCAAGGCAGTCCTCGCGTGACGGCTTCGACTCCAGAGAGCTCTTTCTCTGGTGGTGCCCGATGGGCCTGCGTCGCGGTCCTGGGTGGCCTGGGTGCGATCGGTGTCGGCAAGGGCCTTGTCGCCCAGAACCAAGCCAATGTCCAGTCATCGCCCGAGCCGGTCTCGGTCTCGATTCCCGCCCAGCAGGACACTCAGCCGGCTGCGCTGTCATTGACGCAAGCCGAGCCGGCGCCCTCGATCGTGGCTGCGAACGAGCCCGGGGCAAAAGTGAAACCCGAGCCCGGCGATTCCGCTGAGCCCGCTGCGGGTATCCAGAAGCTTGTCGACGTCAACACCGCCTCGGCGGCCGAGCTTCAGCTCCTGCCCGGCATCGGGCCCGTGATGGCCTCTCGGATCATCGAAGACCGCGCGGCCAACGGCCTGTACCGCTCGCCGGCCGACCTCGACCGCGTCAAGGGGATCGGTCCCAAGACCCTCGAGAAGCTCTCGCCCCTTATCCGCTTCAACTGACGTAGCATGACCCAACCACAGCACCAACGGCCCGGCCGGCGCGTCGCCTGCCCGGGCACAGCCGTGCGCGCACCGAGGAACCCTGCACCCCGTGCCCCCCAAGCCGACGACCCAGTCCCCCCTGCAAGCACTGCTCGACGCCCCGCCCATGCGGGAACTCGTCAGTGCGCTCAAGGAGGGCTCGCGTTGCGTCGCCAGTGGGGCAGCCGGTTCGTCGAGCGTCGTCGTCGCCTCGTGTCTGGCAAGGCTGACGGGCAGACCCATCGTCCTGGTCATGGCCCATATCGACGAGGCCGACCACGCGATCGATGAACTGTCCTACTTCGGAACGGAGTCGATCCGCTTGCCGGCCTTGGAGGTGCTTCCGGGCGAGAGTGATGCCGCGGCGGATCTGCTTGCGGCGCGCGTCGCCGCTGTGCGCCAAACGCTGGCAGTGGGGGCCAAGGATGCGCCGGTGATCGTTGCGCCGGTGCACGCGCTCATGCAGGCTGTTCCGAGGTACGAGCAGATCAAGAAACTCAGCCGCATCGTTCGTCCCGGCGAACGCATCCAGCCCGAGGAGCTCATGAGCTGGCTGGCCGACGCGGGCTACACCCGGCGCGAGACGATCGACGAGCCGGGCGAATTCGCGGTGCGTGGCGGGATCATCGATGTCTCCCCCGCCGGGGGCACGAGTGTCGAGCCGGTCCGTCTCGACTTCTTCGGCGACGAACTCGAGCGTCTCACCGAGATCGACCTGGAAACTATGGGCTCTGATCGGCGCATCGACTCCGTCGAATTCATAGCCGCGGCTCTGGATCCGAACCTCGCCGACGAGGGCACGAGTTTCCTGAATGTCATCCCCGACCGCGCGATCGCGGTGGTCTGCGAGACGCTGGAAGTCACCGAGCAGGCCCGTGGCTACTTCGAGCGGGTCACGGACTCACGCGGTGTGTACGGTCCCCCCGCGGTCTTCAAGCTGCTGCAGGACCGCTTCCACGCCTTCTGCGAGATCAACCAGTTCTCCGCGCCGGCCGCCAGCGCCGAGATCGTGGTGGACCTGCCGATCATGCCCCTGCCGCCACTGAGCCGTGAGCTCTCAGAAGCGGTGGAGGAGCTGGCGGGGCTAGCCGAGGTGAAGGGTCGCACGACGCTCATCCCCTGCGAGACCCAGGCCGAGGGTCAGAGGCTGGGCGAACTGCTCACGCAATACGCGCCCAAGCTGAAACCCAAACCCATCAGCAAGGTCGGCTACATCCACCGCGGCTTCGTCTACGAGCCGGACGACGGCCCGTCGCTTGCGATCATTCCCTATCACGAGCTCGTCCACCGCTTCCACGCGCGCCGGGGCACCCGCCGCATGCGCGCCGGCCGGGCGATGGACACGTTTCTTGAGATCGAGCCGGGTGACTTTGTTGTCCACACCGAGCACGGCATCGCGCGCTTCGAGGGCCTCCGGCTCATGGACCCCGACCGCCTCGGGAAATCCAGAGCGGTCGGCCCACCCAAAAAGAAACGCAAGGACGAGGAGGGCGAACTCCAGGAATTCCTGACGCTCGAGTTCGCCGACGGCTCGCAACTCCACGTGCCGGCGCTCAAGGTTGACCTGATCCAGAAGTACATCGGCGGGTTCAACGGCAAGCCGCCGCTCTCCAAGCTGGGTGGCACGCGCTGGAAAAAGCAGAAGGAGAAGGTCGTCGAGTCCGTCCGCGATCTCGCGTCGGAGCTGCTGCGTGTTCGCGCCGCGCGTGAGAGTCTGCCGGGCGTGCGTTTCCCGGGCGATACCACGTGGCAGAAGGAGTTCGAGGCCGAGTTCCCGTATCAGGAGACCGATGACCAGCTCGCCGCGATGATTTCCATCAAGAAGGACCAGCAGTCCGAGCGCCCGATGGACCGCCTGCTCTGCGGCGACGTGGGCTTAGGCAAGACCGAGCTTGCGATCCGGGCCGCGTTCAAGGCGTGCGAAGCGGGCAAACAGGTCGCGGTCCTCGTCCCGACGACAGTCCTCGCCGAGCAGCACGAGCGCACGTTCCGTGAGCGATTTGCTGGTTATCCGTTCCGCATCGAATCGCTGAGCCGACTCAAAACCACGAAAGAGTCCAACGCGATGCTGGCGGCTTTGCGCAAGGGGCATATCGATGTCCTGATCGGCACGCACCGGATTCTCTCGAAGGATGTCCGCTTTGCCGATCTCGGGCTGGTGATCGTCGATGAGGAGCAGCGTTTCGGCGTCGAGCACAAGGAGCAGTTGCTCCGGCTGCGATTGGCCGCGGATGTGCTGACGCTCAGCGCCACGCCCATCCCGCGCACGCTGCACATGTCGATGCTGGGTATCCGCGACATCTCTTCGCTCGCCACGCCCCCCGCGGATCGGCAGAGCATCGTGACCGAGGTCGTACCCTTCAACCGCAAACGCATCCAGCAGGCGCTGGCCCGCGAGCTTGGTCGACAGGGCCAGGTGTTCTGGGTGCACAACCGCGTGCACGATATTGTGAGCGTCGCCGACGATGTGCGGGCGCTCGCGCCCGGTGCCCGCGTGATCTATGGCCACGGGCAGATGCCCGCGACCGATCTCGAAAAGGTCATGCTCAAGTTCATCCGCCACGAGGCGGATATCCTCGTTTCGACCACGATCATCGAGTCGGGCATCGATATCTCCAACGCCAATACCATGATCATCGAGGACGCCGACCGCTTCGGGCTCAGCGAACTCCACCAGCTCCGCGGCCGGGTCGGGCGCTCAAAGCACCGCGCGTACTGCTACCTGCTCCTGCCCGACAAGCGCAACGTCACCGAGGTCGCGCGCAAGCGGCTCAAAGCGCTTGAGCAGTACACGATGCTCGGCGCTGGCTTCAAGATCGCGATGCGTGACCTCGAGATCCGCGGCGCGGGCAATATTCTGGGGGCCGAGCAGTCCGGGCACATCGCGGCCGTGGGGTACGAGATGTACTGCCAGCTTCTTGAGCAGCAGGTGCGAGAGCTTCAGCACGAGGCCCCGCCGCCGTCGGCCAGCCGGGCAAGTCTGGAGATCGGCATCTGGGGGCACATCCCAAGGCCCTACATCCCGGCCGACACAAGGCGGCTCGAGGCGTACCGCCGGATGGCGACCGCAGCTTCGCACGAGGAACTCGACAAGCTCCGCGAGGATCTCACAGCGGCCTATGGCCAGCCGCCGCCGCTGGTTGATCGGTTGTTGCGACTCGCGGAGATCCGTGTCGCGTGCGCATCGCTTGGGGTGAAGGCCGTGGTTCTGCGCGAGCCGGATGTGATCTTCCGAGCCGAGGATCCCAAGGCCGTCGCCGAGGTTCTGGCACCTGCCAAGGGCAGCGTCACGACGCTCGCGCCGAAAACTGGTCAGACGCTCAGCGAGGTGTACTGGCGGCCGCCGACCAAGTACCTCGACCCCCAGAGCCTGCCCAGGGTGCTGCTGAGCCGTTTGCGACCGAGACCACAGGAAGCTGGCGCAAAGGTGTAACGCAACTCTCTCCTCCCCCGTCGCCGACGGGGGAGGTGTCTGCGCAGCAGACGGAGGGGGTATGAATGACCGCCCTCGCCGGCGCATCGGGATCGTCGTCTACGCAAACCACCCCGGCGCCCACGCAAAGAGCGCTACCGCATACGCCGCGTAGAACACGATGAGCAGTGCGCCCTCGGCCCGAGAGATCCGTGAACCCGACATCATGATCGGCAGGCACGCCAGGCTCACCGCCAGCATCACGGGCAGGTCGAGCATGAGCGACTGGCGACCGACTTCCTGCGGCAGAACCACGCACGTCAGACCGAGAATCCCGAGCACATTGAAGATGTTTGAGCCGAGAATATTGCCCACGCTGATGTCGGGCTGCTTGCGCACAGCCGCGACAAGACTGGTGACGAATTCGGGTGCGCTCGTGCCGGCCGCCACGACCGTGAGCCCGATGACGAGATCCGAAACACCAAGCGACCTTGCGATCGAGGTCGCCGACTGCACGAGCAGCCACGAACCCAGTATCAGCATCGCCAGCCCGAAGCCGATCAATGCGGCGCTTGATAGTGGGTGTGCTTTCCAGCCGGTGACCGGGGTAGCCAACTCGGTCTCGATTTCACGCTCGGCGCTCAACTCGAGTTCACTCTGGTTCTGCGCACGTCCCCGGCGGTAGCCGTTGCAGAGGTAGACAACGAGCAACGCCACCATGACGCCGCCCGTCAGTCGGCCAAGTTGTCCGCCGGTGGCAATTGCAACGAACGGCACGCAAGCGGCGGCGATCACGACGAGCACTTCGCGCCGAACGATGTCGAGTTTGAGCGGGATCGGACAGATCAGGGCCGTCAGCCCGAGTACGACAGCGATGTTGAAGATGTTGGAGCCGATGACATTGCCGACGGCGATTTCGCCCGTTCCCTTCCAGGCTGCCGCCAGCGAGGTGCAGAGTTCGGGCGTCGAGGTGCCGAAACCGACGATCGTCAGGCCGATGAAGAAGCTGGAGATTCCAAACCGCCGGGCGATGGTCACAGCCCCTCGGACCAGGCCCTCGGCCCCGAGTGTCATGACCATCAGCGAGGCCATCAGCAGTCCGATTTGCAGCAGCATGGAAGATGATTCCCCAAGGGGTGTCGATTCGAGACGATGGTATTGGGGACAGGAAGCCCGATCACGACGTACAACCGACAGGGATATGACTTTGTCATCGAGTTCGGGTAAGATCCTGTTTGGTCACCCAACTTAGAGGGGCTTATTGCCGATAGTGTGAAAATGGCCGAGAACAACCGTACCAAACTCCCCGAAGACCCCGCACCCGGCGGCTGGACGTCTCAGAAGCAGATCGACGCGATCAAGCGCCGGATGATCCGGCAGGGCACGCTTGCCATCGGCATGCTTGAGGCCTCGCTCGACGCGCTCTGGTCCATCGATGCCGAGGTGGCCATGCACGTCCGCGAGCAGGATGCAGCCATCGACACGGAAGAGGTCCGCATCGAGGAAGAGTGCTACCAGATCCTGGCGCTCCAGCAGCCGGTAGCCCGCGACTTCCGCGTTCTGGCGTTCGTCTTGAAGGTCAACCACGACATCGAGCGCGTCGCCGACCACGCCAGCAGCATCTCCAAGGTCGCTATGAAACTTGCGGCGTTACCGGTGGTGCCCAAGTTCCCGACGGGCCTGCGCGAGATGGGCGAACGCGTGCCCGCCGCCTGTCACAAGCTGCTGCGGGCGATGCTCGAAGAAGATGTCGAATCGGCGCGTCAGATCGTCCTGGACGACAAGCTCATCGACAACCTCGACAAGGGTTCGTTCAAGGAGCTGACCTCTTCGATGGCCAACAAAGGCGAGGACGACGTGGCCGCGGGCCTCTTGCTCTTCCGCGTCGGCCGCGAGCTCGAACGCGTGGGCGACCTGATGAAGAACATCGCCGAGGATGTGGTGTACTTGGGTACCGGCGAGATCGTCCGGCACGCCAAGCACAAGAAGTAAGCTCGATCATCATCGATTCGAGCTGTCGCTGATTTCGGTAGACTTAGGCTATGAGTCTGCCTCTCATGATCATTCTGCTCATTTTGATTTTCGCAGGGCTATCGATGCTGTTCGCGGGGCTCTACATTCGCAGGGGTGATCGTCCGTCCTGCCGAAAGTGTGCGTACGACCTGACACACGCGCCGGCTCATTGCCCCGAGTGCAACGCGGACCTGACGCAGAGCGATGCGATCATCAAGGGCGACCGCCGACCCCGGCTGATCTGGATCGGCGCAGCAGCCATGACGGTGGGGGTGCTGGGCCTGGCGTACCTCATGATCCAGTCGCCCAGGTTCGATCAGCTTAAACCCGTCTGGCTGCTGCGAGCAGAGATGACGGTCGTCAATGATCAGGGCGACGAGCGGATCATCAAGGAATTCGGTCGGCGTGTGCAGTCGGCCGGCGGCAGCGCTGGTCAGAAACGGGCGATCGGCCGGATTGCGATCGAGCTCACTGAGAAAGACGAATCGGTCAGCTCGGCGTACGACCTGCTGCGACTCTCGGCCGAGGCCGGGGCGATTTCGTCAGAGCAGTCTGCCCCCATCATTCTCGACCTCATCGGACAATGGACCGACGAGATGCGAGCCCAGAACTCGTTCTCTCACGGCAACTATCTGCACAGCGAAGTCCTTGGCGCATTGATCCGATCCACAGGTATCAACCTCGATGACCTCCGCCCCGTACTCCAGCAGGGTCTCGAAGCATCCGTCAAAGAACCCGCGGATTTCGCGTTCGCAGCGATGTGCTCGAAGCTTCTTTGGGACTGGTGGGAATCGCCCAGTTCGCCGGGCATCGTCACGCACGAAATGCTCACACAACTCTACCAAGATGCGCCCTCGCTCCAGCTCGGGGTCAGACCACAAGTGACGAAAGAACTCGGGCTGGTGCCATACAAGTTCCGGTACGCGCTCCCGCCGAATGT
>CAXBOF010000071.1:0-7677 GCA_963977205.1 uncultured Phycisphaera sp.
GATCACGAGGGTCAGAACGAGTGCAGTGGCGACACCGGCTTTATTCCGACCCGCGAATTTGCGCAGGCGGTAGATCGTGGTGGGGGGCTGGGCGAGAACGGGTTCGCCCGCGACGAGGCGGCGCAGGTCCTCGGCGAGTGCTTCGGCCGAGGTGTAGCGTTCGTTCTGCGCGGTCGCGGCGGCCTTCTGCACCACGGCTTCCACGTCCGGGTCGCAGTGGATGCCCGCCTCGTGGAGCGTCGATCGCGTGCCGCGCTGGATGCGGGTGATGGCTTCCTGGATCGGAAGGGCCGTGACATCGAACGCGGGCTTGCCGGCGAGGATCTCGTAGAGGATGACGCCCAGGGCGTAGACATCGGTGCGGATGTCGATTGCGTCGTGATCGGCGCGGATCTGCTCGGGGCTCATGTACGCGAGTGTGCCGAGAATCTCGCCCGTCATGGTGTGGCTGCGCGATGTGTTGCCATCGGCGGAGACGAGCCGGGCGATGCCGAAGTCGAGGACCTTTGGCTCGCCGTCGTCGCGGACGAGGATGTTGGCGGGCTTGAGGTCGCGATGGATGACGCCGCGCTGGTGGGCGCCGTGGACTGCCGAGCAGACTTTGGCGATGAGAAGCAATCGCTCATCGAGCGAGAGCGACCGTGACTGAACGTAATCGGTGAGCGTCTGGCCTTCGACGTATTCCATTGCCAGATACGGCAGCGGCACGGGAGCGATTTTGTCACTGAGCCCCGCCGAGAAGATCGCGGCGATGTTGGGGTGGTCGAGCTTGGCCAGGATGCGGACCTCGCCCTGGAAGCGTTCGACTTGTCGGTCACTGCCCAGTCCGGCGCGAAAGACTTTGATCGCGACAAGCCGCTCCGGGTGGCTCTGGTGAGCGAGGTAAACATCGCTCGTGCCGCCACGGGCGATGAGGCGCTCGATGCGGTAGCCATCAAACTCGGTCGTGCCCGTGGCCAGCGGCAGAGGCGTGGCACCGACGACGAAATCGATCTCGTCGAGAATGACATCACCCGTGTCGTCCTCAGATGACAGCATCTCGCGAACGGCTCGGTCGATGGAGCCGCCCGGCTCGCAGTGCTTGCGGAGATAGTCGTCTCGCTCAGAGGCCGGGAGTTCGAGCGCTGAAGCGGTGATCTCTTTGATCTGTTCCCACTCGCCCTGCTCGCTCATTGGCTCGGCTCCGAGCTTCCAATCAGTTGTGAGCGGAGCCAGGCCCGGGCGACGGTCCAGTCGCGTTTGGCGGTCCGGGGGGAGATGCCCAGGATCTCGGCGGTGTTCTCGATCGTCTGCCCCGCGAAGTAGCGGAGCATGACGATCTCGTGCATCCGCTCATCGCGCTCTTTGAGAGTGGCGAGCGCTTCGTCGAGTGCCAGGACGGATTCCTGATCACAGTCCAGCCCTACGTCGTTCTCGTTGAGTTCGAGCACGGGTTGGCCGTTGCTTCGCTTCTGGCTTTTCTTTTTGCGGGCGTGGTCGATGAGGATGCGGCGCATGGACTCGGCGGCGGCCCCGTAGAACTGCCTCGGGCCGCTCCAGTCGAATCCCGGCGAGGCCATCAGACGGAGATAGGCCTCGTGAACGAGAGCGGTGGCTTGGAGCGTGTGCCCCGACCGCTCGCCAACCATCCTGGACTCGGCCATGGCCCGGAGCCGGTCATAGACGGCTGCAAAGAGCTCGGGCGGACACGTCCCCGGCCTGGGGCTCGGACCCCCGGGCTGGTCATTCTGGACATCGTTCTGGGTCGGCTGATTGACCATCGTGATAAATCTTGGCCCTCGTGGCCCTTACCTCGCTCGTCCTGCGCTTCTCGCTCCGGCGGAACCGTATTCCGCCCCAAGAGCGGCCGTGCTCCACCCGGAAGTGGTGATTTGGGCCGCGTTGCAAGGGTACCAGACACCGGCCACTTCACAAGTGGTTTCGGGGACAAGTTAGGTAAAGGAGTCGAGAAGATGAATACGAACCGCAAGATATCGGCCGCAACGATGTTGCTTTCGGCTTTGGCTGCCACCAACGCCGCCGGGCAGGTGTCAAACTGGGCAAGTGCCGTCAATGGCAACTGGAACGACGCAACCAAGTGGGATAACGGCATCCCATTGGTCTCTACGCAATCTGCTGTTCTCGGTCTGGCGGGTGGGTACTCGGTGACGCTCAACACGAGTCCGACGATCAATGAACTGCATGTCACAAACCCGGGTGCGATCCTGACGATTTCGCCTGCTACGACGCTGGGTCTTGCTGGTTCGAGCATCACCAATGAAGGTCGAATCCAGATCAACCCAACCGGATCGGCTTCTAACGGAATCCTCCGCATCGATAACGCGCTGACTCTGAGCGGCTCGGGCGAGATCTGGATGCGCTCACAAGGAAGTGACGATTCTCAGATCACAGGTCTCGGCGATCTCACGAATGCTGCGGGCCATGAAATCCGAGGTGTGGGTCAGATCAGTATTCCAACGACGAACGACGGCACCATCGCTGCGGATGTCAGTGTGTCAGTTTCGGGTGGAACAC
This sequence comes from uncultured Phycisphaera sp., assembly GCA_963977205.1. Taxonomy (GTDB): domain Bacteria; phylum Planctomycetota; class Phycisphaerae; order Phycisphaerales; family UBA1924. Next base: position 2,515 of record CAXBOF010000071.1, read on the forward strand.
TGACCCTTTTTTCGGATGTGGTCAACAACGCGATGCTGGAAGGTCGTCCTGGTTCGAATCTGGACCTATCCGGTGTCACGATCGACCAGACCGCCGGCGGCTCACTCTTTGCGGACAATACGGGGAATATCAACGTTACTTCCGTCGACGCAACAGTCCTTTTTGGCACGATCGAAACTGCCGGATCGGGCGAGTTCAATATCAACCCTGCGGGTGTCGGTCTGCTCTCCGGCGTGATCAACAACGGAACCATTGAGGTTCTCTTTAACGGATCTCTCCACATTGACAGTATGGGGATCGAGAACAACGGCACGATCGATATGAATCGGGCTGGCTCGGCCTCCGACTCTACATTCCTGGCTACGCAAAGCGCCGAGATCAGCGGAAATGGCGTGATCAACATGAAAGCCCTAGGAAGCAACGACACGCAGATCAATACAGATATAGGTGCTGTTCTGACACACGGCGTTGATCATGAGATCCGGGGCGTCGGATACATCAACGCGGAGCTTGTCAACGATGGGATCATCACGGCGGACGTTGGTGTGTCGGTCAGCGGCAACACGCTTGTGATGCAGACCAATCCCAAGACCAACAACGACCTCATGATCGCCGCTTCTGGGAGTATCCTTCAGTTCTCGGGCATCACGCTCGACCAACTCGGTGGTGGGCAGCTCGTCACGAACGGTGGCGAAGTTCGGCTTTTTAATACCACCGTTCTCGGCGGGGTTTACAACGCCTTCGGCGGTCTTCTCCGGTCGCAGCCGGGCACCAACTCCATCAGCGGGATTACTCTGAATGGTCCCTCGATTATCGAGCCGAATTCGACAGTTGTTGTTGATGCAGAGGGCATGGTCAACAACGGTGTGATGCAGATCAACCCCGTTGGATCAGCCAGCAATTCGGTTGTCACATTCAGTGAGACGGCATCGCTTGCCGGCACAGGTGAGTTCCAATTGCGGTCAGAGGGGAGCGATGACTCGGCGAAGTGCGGGCCGACAGCAGTGTTTCGGTTTCCGGCGGCACGCTCACCGTCCAAACCAACAACCAGGTCAATAACGCGCTCATGGTCGCGGCACCTTCCAGCACGCTCCGCTTCATCGGTGTCGATGTGGATCAAACAGGAGGCGGAATGCTCGTGGCCGACAGCGGGCTGATCAGTCTCCTTTCGGCGAATTTCACTGGCGGGGGCTACGTCGCCACCGGCACGGGGGCATTGACGACTTTCTCTGGAGTCTCGAGCGTCGCGGGGATGACTTTCGATGGCCCTGCGACAGTTGTACCTGGAACCACGCTCGCTATCGGAACAGGTGGGCTTGTGAACAATGGTGTGCTCCAGGTGAATCCGAGCGGTTCGGCAAGCAATGCCGTTGTCGTGGCTACCGATTCGATCGGGCTCACAGGCAACGGTGAAATCCGGATGCGCTCGCAGGGCTCCGATGACAGTCAGGTTAACACCGACGAGGGCATGGTCATCACGCAGGGTGCGAATCACTCAATCCGTGGCGTGGGCTATGTGAACGCAGCATTGGTCAACAACGGCACAATCAGCGCCGACTCAAGCGTGTCGGTATCCGGAGGCACGCTCGAACTCCAAACCGAGAACAAGACAAACGCAGGGTTCATCACGGCCGAGGCCAGCAGCACGCTGTTCGTCGATGGCATCACCCTGACCCAAACCGGTTCGGGGAGCCTGGAGGCGAACAATGGTTCGATCGTCTTCGGTTCGGGTGCCACACTCTCCGGCGGAACGGTAAACAGCTCGGGCACGGGGAGCTACACCGTCAGTGGTTCAGCGACGTTTGACGGTGTGACGCTCAATTCGCCCGGTACGGTGAACTTTGCTACGACACTGGACGTGACGAGTCCCACGCTCACGAATAACTCGCTTATTCGCGTGAATCCGCAACAATCAGCTTCTGACGGAGTCATTGCATTCCCTGCCAATGGCACTATTGCCGGCTCCGGTGAAATCAATCTTCTTGCTAACCTGTTCGACAGCCAGATCGCCGGGCCGGGCACCGTCACCAACGCATCGGGTCACACGATCTCGGGTCGGGGCACGGTCAGTGCGCCGTTCATCAATCAGGGCACAATCAACCCGGGCAACACAGGCGTGGGTACGCTCAATGCTTCCAGCGGCGTCACACTCTCGCCGACCAGTGTGCTCAATATCGAGCTCGCCGGGAACAACAGCTCTGACAGGCTCGCCGTCACCGGCACTGCCAATCTCGGCGGCACGCTCAACGTTGCCATGTTCGGCGCTTCAATGCCAACGCTCAATTTCAACTACACAATCCTGACCGCGGACAATGTTGTGGGCACATTCGACAACGACAACATTATCATCGATGGCAACCTGATCACGCGTGTTGTCTACGAGCCGACACAGGTCAGGATTCTCACGCGTTGCCTCGGCGACACCAACCTCGACGGCGCGGTTACCGCGGCCGACTTCTCCGCCTGGGTTTCGGCTTACAACGCTGGCAGCGACATCGCCGATCAGAACCTTGACGGCAACGTGAGCCCGGCCGACTTCTCCGCCTGGGTTTCCAACTTCAATCAAGGCTGCCCGTAAGCCACAACCACGGCGACGCCGTGACTCGTTCTTTACCTGCATACCCCCCGGTCGGCCCGTGAGGCGACCGGGGGGTGTGTTTTTGCAGTGAGGAGAGTTGTGGATTGTGTTTCAGCGGCCGCCGGTTTGCTCGCCTCCGTCGTCGCCGCCGCCGTTGGTGGCATACGCGGGTGCGGTGGTGATGAACGCCACGCTCAGCATGACAGCGAGTAGCGCGATCGATCGGCGGATGGATTTCATGATGTCTCGGCTCCGGCTCAGGCTTCTGGATCTCATCTGTTCAACGGTGTTTGTGCGGAGCTGGCCCGCGTTGATGCTGTCGAGGAGCGATTCATCTTCGGGTCGCTTGGCGTCCAGTGCCTCGGCGATTCGGGTCCGCTCGTCCGGTTGTTTCCAGCTCGCTGCGAGTCGGCCTCTCAGCTCCGCGCCGAGCTTGGTGCGAAGTTCGTTGAGGGCCGAGGCGGTGGCTTCGTTTTTCTCAAGTGTGCTGCTGGTCGAGCGCGAGCGGGCCAGCTCCATGACCATCTCGATGTCTTCGGTCGCCCTCTCGCGCTCGCATCGGCGTGATGAGGATTGAACGAGAGCCATATACGCCCAGCGGGCAAGCATGCTCGATGCGCGGCCGATGCGGTCGGCGGCCTCTTCGGGCGAAAGCGATTCATCCAGCAACTCGGCGGGCCGTTCACGCACCAGACGCCAGACCCGGCAATCGATCCAGGAGATCATGTCATCCAGGTCGATCGAGGTGTTGCCAGTTCGGCGAAGATGCGTGACGCAGGCCGACTCAATCGATGCCCTGCACCGTTCTGCATACAGATCCCAGAACTTCTCGGCGAAGGTGGTGTTCATCATTCGCCCTCCGATTCGTGACCGATGGCCGACATCTTGCGGTAGAGCGCATCGAGCGAGGGCAGCGCGGGGGCCATATCCAGCAGGCTCCCGTCGTGTCGCAGATAGACGTACAGATCCGTGCCCGGGCCGAGCAAGCCTTCCATGTCCAAGAGCGCCTCAAAGACCGCGTCGGCGTCCTTGTTGCGGCCGGCATCGAAGAACGCGCGGGCGCCGGTCATCATCACGGGCACGCTCATCGGAGCCGCGTCCCACGCTTTGGCGAACCACGCAATCGCTTCCTCGGCGCGCCCGAGGCGGACAAGCCGATCGGCGATGTTGCCGAAGCTCACTTCCTGTCTGCGTGGTGTGTCGGCGTACTTGGCGGCGATGATCTCGACATCGATCGCTTCTTCGGTGCGATCGAGCGCAGAGAGCATGAGTGCTCGCTGATTGGGGCGCGCCCAGGCCGGGTTCATGTGGCCGTCACCATCGGTCTCGTCGTAGCGGTGGATAAGTGATCTGAGTTCGCTTGCGATGTCTTCGAGTGCTTCAGCGTCGCCGCGCTTGCGGGCGGCGTGGGCGAGGTTGCACCAATCCATGATTGATGATTCGATCGGGCTGAGACGACGCGGGTCGTCGGTGGTGACAATCGTGGGTCTCGGGTTGCCGCTGGTCATGGCTTGCTCCTATCCGGTTGGTGAGGAAGTCCTCCGGGGTGGTCCGCTGCGAGCCGGCCCTCCCTGACGTGTTAGACGGATTCGGCGGCAAAAAGTTTCCAATCACTAACAAAAATCCTCGATAACCGTGTTTCCGTGTCAGGAAGAGGGTTGCTCGGACGGGTGTGAGTGGCCGGGGATGTATCGCTTGAAAGCGACAATCGCGTCTGAAAGAGAACCCGGCTTCACCTTTGAAAGGAGACAGCAATGGCTCAGCAATGCAAATTGAGTGCGCGTCGGGCGATCATCGGCGCGTGCGTGGCGGCCACAATCGGACTGGCCGGCAGTGCAGCGGCCCAGTGGAATGGCGGTGACTGGAGACGCGGTTCGTCCCATCATCACGACGCCACCGCGACGCTCATTCTGAACGGCGAACGCATCTGCATCGATGGGCACTCCGTCGTGGCAGGGATCGCCGAAGCGCTGCGGTGCAAAGGTTACCGCGTGTCAGTGCACGACGGATGCATCACGGTGCATTACCGAGGCCGAAGCCCGAGCATCACGCTCGTGGGCTGTGACTACGGGCTGCAGGTCTCGCGCTCACGGGGCTGCCTGGTTGTGAGGCCTTACCTGATCGACCGGCATGATCACCACCGTGGCGGCTATGACCGCGACTGGCGACGAGACCGGAATGATCACCACTCGCGCAATCGTCGACCGACGTACCGCCGGTGGGGTTCGTGTTCAACCAGCGGGATTTCGATCCGTTTCGGCGGTGGTTGGTAGAAACGCGAAGCTCTGATACGCAGCCACGATCTTCAATGGACTCCCTCCGGCGCGCCCGCTCTCGTTGAGTGCGGGTTGTGCCGTCGAGTGATGGGCATGGGTGTTCAGTCATTCCTCGGATGAAATCTCTGCGGGGCCGACACCTGAGGGCGAGGATTCGAGGAGCATGAAGAGCAGGTTGTCGACGAACGTGGGGTCGCGAGTCAAGCCGATGTGATCCTGGAAGATGAACTGGACGCGGCGGCGGAACGCCTTGAGCTCTGCACCCTCGAGTGCGAGCACGTCAACAGCCGTGCCGCGATCGTTATAGGT
>CAXBOF010000072.1:0-7672 GCA_963977205.1 uncultured Phycisphaera sp.
TACCCAGTCTTGCCGTGCTGCACGACTTCCTGCGGCCCGCCCTTGTCGGTGACGAGCACCGCGTTGCCCGAGGCCTGCGCCTCCATGACGACCTGCCCAAGTGTGTCGGTGGTCGAGGTGAAGGCGAAGATGGCCGACGAGGCGTAGATGGTGCTGAGTTCCTCGCCGTGACGGAAACCGAGGAACCGCACGCGGGTGTGCTTGAGCGCTTTCTCCATTTCCTTGCGGTAGGGCCCGTCGCCCACGACCACAAGCTCGGCGTCGAGTCCCTGCTCCTTGCAGCGTTTGTCCGTTTCCTTCCAGACCTTGACCAGCATGGGCAGGTTCTTCTCGACACTGACGCGCCCGACGTAGAGCACTTGGACAGTCTCGCGTGACGAGGTCTTGGCGTTGACTTCGCCCTCACCTCCGAGATTCGGGAAGTAGTCCGCATCGGCAAAGCGCGTGTCGAAAAGCTCGGTATCGACACCCGGCTGGAGTGAGAGGCACTTCTCGCGTTCGAGGCCGAGGGCTTCGAGCGAGTCGATGTAATCGTTGGACCGGGTAAAGATGGCGCTGAATGGGTTGTAGAACCACTGCATGAAGCGTTTGGTCGCCCAGGTGAAGCCGTGGTCCTCGAAGAGGTGGTCGACGTAGGCGGGGAAGTCGGTGTGATAGACGCCGAGCACGGGGACCTTGAGCATCTTGGCCGCGATGTAGCCAACGAGCCCGACCGGGCCGGGCGTTGAGATGTGGATCACGTCGGGCTGTGTGCGATCGATATGGCGCAGCATCTTGACCAGGGGCGGCAGGACGACCTGCAGGTTCTCGTACTTGGGGATGCTGGTCGCGAAGCTCGGCTCGAAGTTGTGGATGTTGTCCCACTCGGGGACCTCAAACGTCGTGCTCGTGATGACCTCGAAGTCGCGCCCGGTTTTGTTGGCGTGGGCGGCGGCGTTCTGGATGAATCGGCACACGCCGTTGACATCGCCCAGCGTGTCGGTGAAGAGCGCGACCCGCATCGGCCTTTCGAGGGCGCTGGCGCCCGAGCCCGGCTCGGCCAGGCTGTGGTTCATCTGCTCCACGAGCGTGCGCTCCTTGTTCTGATAGAAAAGACTGAAGACGTAGGGCGCCTGGGCCGCCAGGAGGACGGAGTAGCTGATGAGGTGATCGACGATGCCGTACTTGTCGCGCTTGCGGGCTGCGTCGAGTGCGCCCGACGCCATCGCTTTGGAGAGGGCCGCGTTCAGGTCGTCGGCGAACTCGGCCATGCGGTCGTGCTGGCTCAGGGCCGAGCCGTTGACCCACTGGTCCGGGCTGAACCGCTCGCGGAGATCGGGGTACTGCTCGAGCACCGGGCCGATCGTGTCGCGCAGGGCCTTGGTCAGCGGCAGGCTCCGGCTCTTGCGCTTGCCGAGCAGCAGTTTGCGCTTGGCCATGTGCCAGGCGAGTCGCTTTTTACTGGGCGCGTCCATGTCGGGCGTGAGCTTGCGCGCGGTGTAATGGCTGGCGACGGTCGTGAGTTGGTGGGCAAAGAGCGAGGCGTGACCGGCTTCGCCGCCGGCCGTCGAGCAGCCCTGCATGACAAGATCAAAGAACGCGCGCGGGTCGGTGATTTTCTCGCCCGGTGCGTTCTTGATCGCCGTGAACGTGCGTCCGATGTTCAGGAGGCCGTGGTCGTCCGAGCCGCCCGTGTGCCCCTTGACCCAGGGCTGGTCGAAGACGGGTTCGAGGTTGTGCTTGATGCTGAACGCGCGGATGCGTTCGGGGTCGAGCCACTGGAGCAGGCGTTCGACGGACTGGCGGTGCGTGCCCGAGTGCGCGCCGTTGACGATCTCGAAGCCGCGGAACAGCAGACAGCAGCGCTCAAGATGCCACATGCTGAGCTTGCCGTTCTGGATGTAGACGGGGTGCGCCAGCGAGTGGGGGAGGTTGTGATCCCGCAGCCAGTGGCAGAAGGCGTAGACATCGTCGCGCAGTCCGAGCGTGTGTATCTCTTCGTGCAGCTCTGCGGTGAGATCCCAGACGTTGACGTGCAGCTTGCAGCGATCCTCGGGGAAGAAGACGGTGACTTCTTCCCCGACGATGAAGCCCTCGAAGCCGCGGTTCTTGAGCGTCATCGCGCCTGCGATGGTGTCGTGGTCGGTGATGGTGACCAGGTCCATGCCGCGGGCCTTGGCCTGGTCGTAGACCTGTTCGGGCTCGGAGTAGCACTCGGGGATGCCGATGATGCCCAGCGCGCGCAGGGCCGGGCCGTCGGAGGCGTTGGAGTGGCAGTGCGCGTCGATGCGCGTCCACTGCGACCAATCGGGCCTTGGCTTGGACTCGGTTTCGGACTGCGTCTGGTTCTGGCGCATGTTGGTCATCCCTTGCAGTGCGTGGGATTGGCCTGCCCGCGATTTCGCGCTGGCCCCGGGTCCTGACCCATTTCGGCCTCTGACGCACCACCCGTCAGAGGCCGACCCACTATCCTATACCGTTGGTCATGAAATCGGCCGAATCATCTGCGAACCGGCATGCCCAAGTGGCGTCCTGACAAGGACTTCACGAGACTTTTGAATTCCGGGGCATAAACGGGCCTGACCGCAGAGTTTCATAACGACACGCCCCGTCAGGATTCAGGCGGGGAAGTTCAGAGAAGACGAAGGAGTCTGAAATGCCACGCCTTAATGTTGTCGATCCCGCATCCGCCACCGGCCCCGTCAAAGAGATCTTCGATGGTCCCCTCAAGGGCAAGCACCTGAACATCTTTAAGGGCATGGGCAACGCCCCGGCCGCCCTGAACTTCTACCTCGCCGGCTCGGGCGCTCTCAAGGACGCCGGCCGTTCGAGCAAGGAACAGGAAGTCGTCCAGCTCGTCTTCGCGCAGGGCAACGGCTGCGACTACTGCCAGGCTGCCCACACACACATCGGCAAGGGCGCGGGCCTGAGCGAAGAGCAGACCGTCGCCGCCCGCACCGGGGGTGACCTGGGCGACGCGAAGCTCAACGCCGTCGCCAAGTTCGCCACCGCCCTCCACGAGAAGCGTGGCAACGTGGGCGATGACGATATCTCTGCTTTCAAGAACGCCGGCTACGACGACGGCAATATCGCCGAGCTCGTCGCGTCGGCCGCCCTGGCGACGTACACCAACTACTTCAACCACGTGAACCAGACCACCGTCGACCTGCCCACACCCCCGGCCGTCTGAGTTCAATTCGACATTCCAATCCAGCGGCGGAGGCTTCCAGCCTCCGCTGCTTGTTTTTGGCCTCAATGGCAACTCTGCCCTCATCAAGGCAGCTTGGTACCATCTTCACCATGCCAAAGACCCGCACGCATCTCGCTGTCTTCCCCGGCTCGTTCGACCCGGTCACCTTCGGCCACCTCGACGTCATCGCCCGGGGCCGGCGTCTCTTTGATGAGGTCGTCGTCGCCGTCGGCTGGAACCCGGGCAAGGACGAGCTTTTCTCCGCCAGCGAGCGCGTCGATCTCGTCGAGCAGCTCGTCGCCCAGATGTGCAAAGACGAGCCGGGCGATGAGCACGGCAACGAGCTGGGCGATGTGCGCGTCGAGGCCTTCACGGGCCTGACCGTCGATTACGCTCGCTCCATCGGGGCGTCGGCCCTCTTGCGGGGCATTCGGAACCTGTCCGATCTTCAGTACGAGGTCCAGTTCGCTGTCACCAACCGCGAGGTCGCCGGCCTCGAAACCGCCTTCGTCGTCGCGGGCCAGAGCTTCGCCTACACAAGCTCGAGCTTGATCAAGCAGATCGCAGCTATGGGCGACGACCCCCACAAGACGCTCACCTCGATGTGCCCCAAGCCGGTGATCGACGCGATCGTGCGCAAGAAAAAAGAGAAGCACCCCGTGCTCATCAAGCTCGCCTCGGGCAGCACGGGTGATTAAGACACTTCCCGCCACTCCCTTTGGGAAAGAGGGCTGAGGTGAGGCGTCCCCCTAAACTCAGCACATGCACGACCGAATTATCTCTATCGGCTCCCTCGCATCGCACCCGCTCTGGCCGATGGACGCGATGCGTCCTAAGCGCGCCTCGCACGCGACGACCACGCTCGTGCTCGATGGCGACGCAGCGATCCTGGTCGATCCGGGCCTGCCCGGGCAGATCTTGGAGGCCCGGCTTCTTGAGCGATCGGGCCTGACGCCGGCCGACATCACGCACGTCTTCCTGACGAGCTTCAAGGCGGATACTTGCCGGGGTCTCGTGCTGTTCGAGAACGCCCAATGGCTGGTCGCCGACGCCGAGCGCGAGGCGGTGGGGATGCCCCTTGCCATGATGCTGAAGCGGGCCGCCGAGGAGGAGGGCCCGGGTTCGGAGGTGGTGCAGGAGCTTGAGGTGCAGGTTGCCATGCTCGCCCGGTGCGAGGTGGCCCCGGACAAGATCACGCCACGCGTGAGCCTGTTCCCGCTGCCGGGGGTGACGCCGGGCCTTGCGGGCCTGCTCTTGGCGTACCCCTCGCGCACGACGCTCATTGCGGGGGATGCGGTCGCCACGACCGAGCATCTCGAACAGGGCAAGATCATCGACGAGGTGTACAACCTCAAGCAGGCGCAGGAGAGCTTCGCCGAGGCGATCGAGGTGGCAGACGTCATCATCCCCGGGCGCGATAACGTGCAGATCAACCCAACCAAGCGACCGTTCTAAACTTTCATCCGGGTGCCACGGGTTGTCTCGCAACCCGTGTTTTGTTGGATCGCATTTGCACGGCTTGCCGAGGAGGGACAAGCCGTGGCACCCGGGCTGAGCGGTACACTCGGGTGATGCCGAGCAAAATCGACCCCAACCGCAAGGGTACCAGCAGCCCGAAGAACGTGCCAGCGGATGTCCTCCGTGCGCTCAACGCCGGCGAGATCGCGACGGTGAACCTTGGCGAGGGCTTGGCGATCAATACCGCCGAGCTGTTGCTCAATGTCGCGCCCAAGATCGGCAAGAAGGGCATCAAGCCCCTGACCGATGACCCCGCGATGGGCCTCATGAACCGGTGGCGCACCGCGTCGAGGATCCTTTACGAGCACTTCGGCGAGGACGCGATCGAGACGTTCGGCGATCACCCCTCCGACACCGTCCGTGGCTGGTGCTGCATGGTCGTGGGGCTGGCCGAAGGTAAGGGCTGGACGCTCAAGAAGCGGGTGGATCGCATCAAGCGGTTCGCCGACGACGAGCACTGGGGTGTGCGAGAGTCGGCGTGGCTGGGCGTGCGCGACCGGATCGCAGCCGACGTCGAGCAATCTATCAAACTCCTGACGCCCTGGTCCAAGTCCGGGAGCACCAACGTCCGGCGGTTCGGCAGCGAAGCCACACGCCCCCGCGGCGTGTGGTGCGCCCACATCCCAAGCCTCAAACAAGACCCCTCGCCCGCGCTGGCGATCCTGGAACCCCTGCGGAGTGACCCGGCCAAGTACGTGCAGGACTCGGTCGCGAATTGGCTCAACGACGCTGGCAAGACAGCGCCTGAGTTTGTGATCGAGTTGACGGATAAATGGCTCAATGAATCGCCCACGCCCGAGACCGCGCGGATCGTCAAAAGAGCGAGGCGGAATCTGGACTGAGTTGTATAATTTACTCAATGTCAGATTCTCAACGAACAACCAGCCTGTACGAATTTGTTGAGACACATAATTCAACATGCCCGAATTGTGACTATGCACTGGTCGGTTTACGCGATGCATTCTGTCCCGAGTGTGGCGTTGTAATCACCGTAGAGTCAATCGAAGAGGCCAAGCGAAAATGGCCTGTTGTATACAATATTAGCATTGTGGGTTTTCTATTCAGCAGTACGATTACAATGATTGCGTTTATGCCTGTCGGGCTGGTGTATATCGTTGGATTTGTATTCTGGATAATCTATGGAAGACAAATATCAAGGTTGCCCATGATTGTGCAATTTGGCCTTGCGATTAGCATTTGGTTGCCTCTAATGGCGGTACTTATCGCTCTGGCTTTGTTGATTATCACTGATGCCATAAGGTTATGGTAAGTCTCCGGCAGTTAGCATCATGCCAGCGACTGATCCAGATCCGCGATCAGATCCTCAACATTCTCGATACCCACCGACAATCTCACGAGCCCATCACTGATGCCCAGCGTCTTGCGCTGCTCGGCGGGGACGCTGGCGTGGGTCATGATCGCCGGGTGCTCGATGAGTGATTCCACGCCGCCGAGGGATTCTGCCAGCGCGAAGATCTTGACGCGCTCGAGCATCGTACGGGCCTTGTCGAGTCCGTCTTTGAGGTAGATCGTCACCATGCCGCCGAAGTCGCTCATCTGCTTCTTGGCGATCTCGTGCTGCGGGTGGCTTTCGAGGCCCGGGTAGATCACTTTCTCAACAGCCGCGTGCTCGCTCAAATACCCCGCCACGCGTTTGGCGTTGGCGCAGTGGCGCTCCATGCGGATGTGCAGCGTCTTGGTCGAACGCAGCAGCAGGAAGCATTCCATGATGCCCGGCACCGCGCCCTCGGAGAGCTGGATGAATTTGAGCTTCTTGTGCAGCTCGTCGTCGTTGACGATCAGCGCCCCGCCGATCGCGTCCGAGTGCCCGCCGATGTACTTCGTCGTCGAGTGGCACACGATGTCCGCGCCGAGCGCCAGCGGGTTCTGGAGGTAAGGCGTCGCGAATGTGTTGTCGACAGCGACCGTGGCGCCCTTGGCCTTGGCGACCTTGCTGACCGCCTCGATGTCGATGATCTTGAGCGTCGGGTTCGTGGGCGTCTCGATCCAGACGAGCTTGGTATTGGGCTTGAACGCGGCCTCGAACTTGTTCAGGTCCGTCATGTCGACCAGCGTCGTCTCAATGCCGAGCTGCTTGAAGACGCGGCTAAAGAGACGGTTCGTGCCGCCGTAGACGTCATCGCAGAGCAGCACATTATCGCCCGCGCTGAGTGTGTGGAGGACGACGCCCGTTGCCGCCACGCCCGAGGAGAAGCACAAGCCGTGCTTGCCGCCTTCGAGCGCCGCCAAGTTGGCCTCGATCGCCGTGCGTGTCGGGTTGGCGGCCCTTGAGTAGTCGTACTCGCCCACGATCATACCCGGGCTTTTCTGGACGTAGGTCGAGGTCTGATAGATCGGCGTCATGATCGCGCCGGTGGTGGGGTCGGGGATCTGCCCTGCGTGGATGGCCTTGGTGCCGAAGCCCTGCGTGTGATCGTGTTCCATGGTCTGCCTTCAAAGAGTCGCGGGCGTGAGCTCGCGGGATGCTGTCGTGTGTTCGGTTTATTTGTGCTTGGCGAGGTAATCGATAAGGTCGATCTGGCTGAGGATGCCCACGATGCTGCCGCCGTCGAGGACGATCGCGGTGTGGTCCGAGGCGAAGACGCCGTAGAGTTCCTCGACGCGTGCCTTGGGGTTGAGCAGGCCAGCGATGGGCGCTTCGACGCCCTTTATGGGCGAGCTCGGCGTGATCGTGCCTCGCTGCAAACCGCGGAGGACGTCCACCTCGTGCACGATGCCGACGGGCTTGGTCGAGCCGTTGGTCAGGGGCACCTGCGAGATGCCCTTGTCGCGCATCAGTGCGATCACGTCGGCAACGGTGTCCGTCTCGTTGGCGGTGATGATCGGGCGCGAGCGGTCGAGCATGTCTTCGATATGCCCGAGCCCCTTCTCGGGCTCGAGGAAGCCGTGCATCTTCATCCACTCGTCGGAGAGGTACTTGGTGACATACCGCGTGCCCGAGTCGGGGAGGATGCAGATGATCTT
>CAXBOF010000073.1:0-7435 GCA_963977205.1 uncultured Phycisphaera sp.
CACTGTGCTCGCAGTCGGGGTGTCATTTCTTTCTCTCAGTGGCGTCGGATCTCACGGTTTCGCGGGCTTTGGTAGAACCGCAGCAGGTTTGCTCAATCTCATTATGCTTGTGGTGCCGCTGATGGCCCTCACCGCCGGTGCCGGATCGATTGCCGGCGAACGGGAACGCGGAACCCTTCTCTACATGCTCTCACAGCCTGTATCACGCACACAGGTATTGCTCGGCAAGTACTTCGGCCTGAGCGCCGCACTCATCTGCTCGCTCTGCATAGGGTTCGGCATCAGTGCCGCTGTGCTTACTTGGCGGGCCGGTGGGGCTGGGGTTGGTGCCTTTGTGATGCTCATCGGCTTAACGGCGTTTCTAGCCATCGCGATGCTCAGTGTCGGCATGCTGATATCGGTGATGTCCAGACGTTCCTCGGTGGCCACTGGCATCGCGCTGTTTGTATGGCTCACGCTCGTCTTTGTCAGCGACCTCGGCTTGATGGCAAGTTCGGTTTTATTAAAGCTCCGCGTCCAGGAAATATTTGGTCTCGCAATACTCAACCCACTGCAGACCTTCAAGATGGCCGTGATCGTCAATATGAACGCCTCGCTTGATGTGCTTGGCCCGGTCGGTGCGTACGCGTCTCTCACACTCGGAAACGCGCTGCCTTGGGTGCTTGTATCAACTCTGCTGGCATGGACAATCGCACCGCTCGGGCTTGCTGTCATCCTCTTTACGAAAAGGGGTACTGTATGAATCGGCATTTTGTTATATCCACGGTGTTCGCTATTGCTTCCCAGATTGTGAGCTGCGACAGGAAACCTGCTGACGCACCACCCTCGATTCAGTATGGCGATGCGGTCTGTGACCAATGCAACATGATCATCAGTGATGTACGCTGGGCCACCGCAACGGTCATCGAGAGCAGCCGGGGCCCTGAACCGAAGCTCTTTGATGACTTTAATTGCCAGGTCAATTACGAAGTAGAGAATCCGAACCATGCGGTCCTGGCGCGCTGGTCACACAGCCACACCACGAGTAAATGGATACGCACCGAGGAAGTTCATTTCGTTGCATCTCCATCTATTCGTTCGCCCATGGGTTCAAACTTCGCGGCATTCGCATCACCTGACGAGGCCGAACCGCTGCTGACCGAAACCGAAGGAGAATCAATGACTTTCGATTCCGCTTGGCAACACCTCGGCTACCCGGGCTCGCCCGTTCATTCAAAGAAGGAGGCCCAGAATGACACGTGAAATCAAAGCACATATGAGCGTCGGAGAGATCGCCAAGACCTACCCGGAACTCATCCCAGAACTCGAGCGGCTGCACATCGACTACTGCTGCAACGGAAGCCGCTCACTCAAAGATTCGACTGATCTAGTTGGACAGGATCTGCATAATGTGATAGAGCGACTCGCCGAGTACTCACCCACTCAGACCGATGCAGTGGACGAAATAGACTACGAAGCGATGTCCATGACGCAGCTCGCCGACCATATCGAAGAAACACACCACAATTCTGCAAGAGAAATCCTTGATCGGCTGGGCGTGCTCATCGGCAAGTGCGTCGCCGCGCACGGCGACGACGAGCCGCGACTCACAGAATTGCAGAACGTTTATACCAACCTAGCCGAGGACATGCACGACCACTTCATCCGCGAGGAGCGCGTTCTATTCCCATGGCTTCGGCGACTCGATCAGAAGTCAGATATTACCAGCGGCCCCCCGTGGAGCGTGCGTCGTCCGATCGACTGCATGATCCACGACCACGACGATGTCAGCGAGGCCTTTTCCCGTATACACGCACTCACCGATGATCTCACGCCACCAAGCGATGCGTGCTCAACATGGAAAGAGTGTTACCGTTTGCTGGGAGAATTCGAACAAGATACACATATCCACATCCACAAAGAGAACAACATTCTGTTTCCTGCAGGTGTTCAAGCAGAAGCATCGGCTCCGAGGTGCTGATCGCAACTGTGAGCTCAACTGTCATATTTGTTGTACCCATGCCGGAAGATGGCCTGTAAGTCTGGCCACATTAGCAAGTGGCACTACGATACTCATTCACTCACCAACACGGTCAAAGATACACCTGGGGCTCAAGTCACTGCAGTCGATCACAGAAACTCGCTTATGATCGCCATGATGCCTTCACGAAGCGAGACAGGGAGTGTCCCCCATGCATCGATGATTGTTCGCAGATCCCTAGCAGCATCTTCGATACCGCAATTTGATACCGAGGCTTACCTCCCAAATCGATGGCACTAACGCTGCGGCCGCCGCCCGAAACTCGGTAAGTCCCTATTAAATAAGTACCTTGCGACGCAGGCTGGCAGCTTCCCAAGCTGAATGTCGTCGGTTCGACTCCGATCACCCGCTTTCGGATGTCCTGAAATCACAGGCGTTGACGAGACTTCTCAAATTTATATCTTCCATCGTCCGAGCCATCGAACGGGCTTTGTCGTCCGGCTTCGTCCCAAATGGACCGCGGCATACCGAAGTCCGGTTGGGCTCTCGAGTTGTCAATCAATCCACACCGCGGCGACCGTGAGGTCGTCGGCGAGCGGGCCGGCCGCGTACGCGCGAACGCTGTCGAGCAGGCGTTGCACGATGGACTGCCGCCCCATGTCCCCGGTCAAGCTCGTCAGGACGCCATCGATCCCGTGCTGGTCTCCTTCGGGGTTCGTTTGCTCGACCGCGCCATCGGAGAACAGCACAAGCGATGATCCGGGTTGCATGCGGAGTTCGTGCACCTCGTACTCTGCAGTCTCGACCACGCCGAGCGGAAAGCCCGGCTCGGTTTCGACCCGTGTCGGCGCGTCTTCGGCCGGGACGTAGACGGAGAGGCCGTGCCCCGCATCGGCCAGTGCGACGACACCCTTGCCGCTGTCGACAACACCTGCGATGAGCGTGATGAACTTGGACGCCTCCGACCGCTGATGCAGATCGGTGTTGACCGCTGCCATTGCATCGGCGAGCGCTGCGCCCGAGAGCAAGTGAGTCCGGAGCTGGGACTGACAGGCGGCCATGAGCATGGCGGCGCCGACGCCCTTGCCCGAGACATCGCCCAGAAAGAACGCCGTTCGAGAATCGCCGAGCGGGAAGACGTCGAACAGGTCACCTGCAACAACTCGACCCGGGATGGATTCGAACTGATAGGAGACGGAGCCATGGCGCCCTTGCGTCGGCGGCGAGAGCAACTCTTGCGCACGGCGGGCGGCGTTGAGGTCGTCCTGGAGCCGGCGGTGTCGATCCGCCATCTTTGTGGCGCTGATGCGCTGGAACGCCAGACCGAGGAGCCGAGCGACGGATTGGCAGAATGAAGCCGCGTCGGATGGCACGACACCCTCGGCGTCCCGGGTGTCGATCGTCATGAACGCCGACGGCGAACCATCGATCAGCACGGGCGCACAGATCGCGGACCGAATGCCCAGATCCACGATGGACTGGGCTTGGTCACCCTGGCCGGGATTGACGGTCAGTTGCACGAGCCCCTGCCTCGCCGCTTGTTCGATCAGTGTTCGTGATATCTTCAGGGTTTGCGCCGACGTTGAAGCGAGCACTGTGAGCTCGGCGTCGGTTCCCGGTTCGACGACGATGACTCGCCTGCATGATGTTGCCTCACGCACGGCTTCGGCGGCTGCTTGCGCCACCGATTCTCGTGAGTCAAGTTCGTCCAGCTTTGCGGTCAGCGCCATAAGCACATCGAGGCCACGCTGCGCGACCCCGCCGAGCTGTTGAGCGGGAATCGCGCTCACGCTTGCCGCTTCGCCGGGTGGCGGCGCGTATGGCGTGGTGACACCGTTTCTTGCGCTTCCCGATGTGCACCGGCAACGCCATAATCCGAACGTGATGACGTCGCCGTCTTCGATCGGTGCGGGTGATCCCGGTTCGATCCGGCGATCGTTGACCGAGGTGCCGTGTCTGGATGTGAGGTCGGTCAGCAACCACGCATCGCCTTTGCGGGAGATGGTGGCGTGCCGCCTTGACACGGAAGGATCCGGCACCGGCCAATCGGCATCGGATGACCGCCCCACGATGAACTGGCCCTCGATGGGCAGGTTTACGGATCGGACAGATTCTCCCGAGTCGGTGACCGAGATCGGCCGCAGACTCAGCTTCGATGCTCCTGGTTCCATGATGGGATGGTACAAGTATTTCCCTCGCCGGGCGATCTCGGAACTTCTCATACACTACCCTGTCGTCATGTCAAAAAGGATCGGACCATTTGAAGTGCTGCGCGAGGTCGGGCGTGGCGGTATGGGCGTGGTGTATCTCGCGCGTGACACACGCCTCGATCGAGATGTGGCGATCAAGGCCCTACCAGATAATCTGGCATCCGATCCGGCGCGGCTGGACCGTTTCGAGCGCGAGGCCAAAACGCTCGCGCAGCTGAACCATCCCAATCTCGCTGGCATCCACGGCGTCGAGGAGCAGGACGGCGCGAAATATCTGGTGCTGGAGTACGTCGAGGGCGAAACGCTCGCCGACCGTCTCGATCGCGGGCCCCTACCGGTAGACGAAGCGGTCGAATACGCGGTGCAAATTGCCGCGGGCGTGGAAGCGGCACACGAAGCCGGCGTGATCCACCGCGATCTCAAGCCGGCGAACATCAAGATCACGCCCGAGGGCATCGTCAAAGTGCTCGACTTCGGGCTGGCGCGCACCGATGAGGGCGGGCAGTCTTCGAGCGGCTCGCTGGACAGCCCGACGATGACCACGCCGCAGCCACAGCACTCGCCGACAATCGAGGGTGCAATCCTCGGCACCGCGGCCTACATGAGCCCGGAGCAAGCGCGCGGTCGAAGGGTCGACAAACGGACCGACATCTGGTCGTTTGGTGTCGTTTTGTACGAGATGCTTATCGGCGCCAGTCCGTTCCACGGCGAGACCGCGACCGATTCGATCGGCGCGGTGCTGCACAAAGACCTCGATCTCTCGCTTCTGCCTAGCGAGACGCCCTCGCACGTCCGGCGTATTCTGGAACGCTGCCTGGTGCGCGACAAGAACCTGCGCTACCGCGACATCGGTGATGTGCGGATCGAGCTCGAACGGTCGGGAGACTCGACGCACATACAGGCGAACCAACACGGCGCTAGCGCGAAGTCGTGGAAGATCGTCGCGGGTGTCTTGCTTCTGCTCGCGATCTCGGCTTGGGGTTGGGTTGCCGCGCGGCCGGAAGTCGAGCCCTCGCCGCAGCTCCCGTCCCTCGAGCTGGTGATCCCGATCCCCGCGGGGTACGAGATCAGTGGATCGATCGCGATCTCGCGCGACGGCGAGCGAGTGGCGTTCTGCGCCGAAGACGACATGGGCAATCGCAGGCTCTACATCCGTGAGCTCGACCGATTCGATCTGATCGAGGTGCCGTACTCACGGGATGCCGAAGACCCCACGTTCTCAGCGGACGGCCGATCCGTGCTGTTCTTCAGGCAGGACGGCCTCTTCCGCGCTTCGGTGGAAGGCGGACCGCCGGTGTCGGTCACGAAGACGACCGCGAGCGGAGGCGTCAGCGCGGGCGACGACGGCTCGGTGATCTATTCAGCCGGGCTCGACTCGCCCTTGTGGCGCATCCCGCCGGGCGGCGGCCCGCCCGTTGCGATCACCGATCTGAGCGATATCCCGGGGACCTATGCGCACGTCTGGCCGCAGCACATCCCCGGCACCGACAAGGTGCTGCTCACCCAATGGAGCGCCAACATCGGTGGCGGTCGAATCACCGACTCGAAGACCGGTGTCGTGCTGCCGATCCTCGACGATCCGAACATCGGGTTTGCACCTCCGGCGCGCTGGGTGGCCTCGGGGCACCTCATCCTTGAGGCTTGGGGCACGCTGATCGCGGTCCCGTTCGATCCCGAGCGGGGCGGGGACTTCGAAGGCTATGAGCGCAATCAGGTCCTCACATCGGTGTATCACCTCCAGAACGCGACCCGCTGCGTGTTCGATGTCTCGGACAACGGCACGCTCGCCTATGTGCCGGGCAAACCGAACGATCTGAGTCTGGTCTGGGTTGAGCAGGACGGCAGCGTTGAAAGCGTCATCCCAACCGAAAGCCAGAGAGGGTTCCGGCTCGGTGGCAACATCTCGATCTCGCCGGACGGCACCCAGGCGCTCGTCGGCGGCGGCGGGGATATCGCTGTCATCGACCTTGCACGCGGCGTCCCGCGACGGATCACCTTCGATGACGGGAACAACCTCTACGCGACCTGGTCGGAGGATGCGACCCGGGTTGTGTTCAACTCCAACAGGCAGGACAACTGGGCCGTCTGGTCCGTGGCCCCCGATGGCCTCAGCCCGCCCGAGTTGATCTACAAGGATGACACGGGCGTCTTCGCCACCTCCACCGGTCCCAATGGGCTCATCGCCTTCGAGTTGACAACCACTGACGCGGGAGAAGACCTGTGGATCGTCGATGCCGACGGCAGCGCCAGATCGCTCGTGAGCACACGCTACGACGAGAGCGACGGCGCCATCTCGACCGACGGTCAGTGGGTGGCGTTCACCTCCGACATCTCCGGGCGCGATGAGATCTATGTCATCCCGATCTCGGGCAAGGGCCAGCCCGTCCAGGTCTCCGTTGGCGGCGGGGACAATCCCAAGTGGGGACCGATGGGCACTTCGCTGTATTACCGCGTCGGGCGGTCGATCATGCGGATCGAGATGGACCAGGGCCGCCCCGCCGGCGAGCGATCGCGCGTCTTCAAGGGTCCGGTCCTGGTGGATCGAGCGTCGTACGCCCTTTCGCCCGATGAAACCCGGCTGCTGGCCATCGAGGTCGCGGATGACGCGATCCCGGATGAGATCCGCATCATCACCAACTTCTTTGATACGCTCCGGCGGGTGGCCGGGCCGGGCAGCCGACAAGAGGCCTCGCCATGATTGATCAGATAGGCCCCTACTCGATCACTCGTGAACTCGGCCGCGGCGGCATGGGCGTGGTGTACCTCGCACGCGACACCCGTCTCGACCGCGAGGTCGCGATCAAGGCGCTGCCCGCTGAACTGGCGTCCGACCCGGCGCGCCTCGAACGATTCGAGCGGGAAGCCAAGACCCTCGCGCAGCTGAACCATCCCAACCTCGCCGGCATCCACGGCGTCGAAGAACAAGACGGCGCGAAGTACCTCGTCCTTGAATATGTCGAGGGCGAAACGCTCGCCGATCGGCTCGATCGCGGGCCGCTGTCGGTGGACGAGGCGGTCGAGTTTGCGGTGCAGATCGCCGCGGGCGTGGAAGCCGCGCACGAGGCGGGGGTGATCCACCGCGACCTGAAACCCGCCAACATCATCCTGACGCCCGACGGCCAAGCAAAGGTGCTCGACTTCGGGCTGGCGCGAACTGATGAAGGCGGGCAGTCTTCGAGCGGCGCACTCGATTCACCGACGATGACGCAGCAGCCGCAGCACTCACCCACGATCGCCGGCGCCATCCTCGGAACCGCGGCATACA
>CAXBOF010000074.1:0-7393 GCA_963977205.1 uncultured Phycisphaera sp.
TGCGTTCACCGCCACCGTCGCGATCAAGACAAAGATCGGCCCCCAGGCGAGCGACCCGACCAAGAGCCCCGACCAGACGGGCAGGCCCGAGGCGATCATCACGATCCCCACGATCCACAGCAGCACCGCCGCGCCAGCCAGCGCTCCGGTGCGCCCGTAGTACACGCGCCCCAGCTTGCCCAGCATCAGCCGTGCCCGCTCCTTTGCGGTGTGCTCGACGGGATGCCTGGGCGCCCACGGCAGCTTGATCCGCACGAACGGCCTTGCGGGCAATGGTCCCTGCGACCACCCCGGCTGAGCCATCGGCTGAGGCACGGGCTTGGTCGGCTTCAGGCCCGGGGCCTTGGCGCGCTGGGCCGCTGGAGCCTGCGCCGTGTGACGCTTGGCCGGCGTTTGCGCAGGCTGTGTTGGCTGGGAACTCGTTGCTTGTGGCTGCCGCACGAACCCGCCCGTCACGATCATGTCGCGTACGAGCTCAGCGAACGCATCCGCATCCGCCTTGTACCGGAAGGCGATCAAATTGCCCCACGACTGCTCCGCGGGCATCAGGCCCGAGCCCCAGACAAACACCCGCCGCCAGTCGTGCTGCACGCCGTAGCGCACGATCGGGTGCCACTCGCTCACGAAAACGTGGTACCCCTTGCCCGCCAGCAGATCCGCCATCTCGGCGGTCGTGTATCCCAGCGGCTTGGTCTTGCGGTCCTCGAACTCGCACATGATGGCCGCCGGTTTGGTGCGATCCCACGGGAAGCTTTCGAGCACGTGCTTATCAAAGCCCTCGGCATCGATCTTCAGAAGCCGAACCTGCTCGATGCCGTACTCACCAAGCGCGATGTCGAGCGTGGTGATATCAACCGTCGCCGCCTCGTGGTGATTCTCGGTGAAGGCCGCCAGGCTGCTGGCGCCCGTGCTCTGGTCCGAGGCAAAGAACGAGACGCCGGTCTTTGGTGTATCGCTCACCGCGCGCGGATCGAGCGTAAACCGCGGGTTCGCGCCTAATCGCTTCGTGACCCGCTCGCGGTTGGTCGGGTCCGGCTCGAACCCGAGCACACGCCAGCCGGCCTTGAGGAACCCCACCGACGATCCGCCGTGGTGCGTCCCGACATCGACCATCGTGTCGTCGATATGAGCCTTGCCGATCGCGCGATGCACGTAATCGAGCTCTTCGATCTTGGCCCTGGCGTCCCGGCTGAACGCCGCTCCGATCGGCGCAGCCGGCTCCTCGGTCGGCTTCTGCTCTTGGCCCGCGACCACGCGCTCGAGCTCCTCGAACGGGAACACCGTCAGCTTCGACTGATCGTTGCAGTTGAAGACCTTGACGCCCGCCTCGGTCAGCACGCGCTCCGTCTGGACCCACGAGCCCGCATGGAAGCCCGGCGTGACATTCGGGATGTTGTACACATCGCCCGACTGCTGATAATCATCGAAGAAGTAATTCGGATTCTCCGCCGGAGTCTCGTTGATCACCAGCTTCGTGTCGCCCGCAGACTTGCACTCCTTGATCTGCTCGACATAGTTGCAGTCGATCCCCAGCAGCCCGATCCTTTTGTACCCGAGCGTCGCGCCGAAGAGCGCCGAGAAATTGCCCGTCGTGATGTCCTTGAGCCGCAGGATCGGCTGGAACTCTTTCTCGTTCTCCAGAATCACCACAGCCGGGTTGTCGCGCACCTCCGGGTGCGCATCAACAAAGATCTTGCGGAGGAAGAACCGCCTGATGCCGTTGGTCTTGCGCTCGCGGATCAGCCGCAGGATCTCCTCGTCGTGCGACATGATCACGACTTTGTCCATGCAGCAGTAGTACGTCGGGTACCAGTTGATCCGGTCCCAGTACCGGTACGCCGCGTTCATGCCGATCGTGTCGGCGCCCGCGAGCCTTGCAAAGTCGAAGTCGCGCAGCGACGGCCCGTTGCCAAGCAGAACGAGCGTGTCCTTGCGGTTGTCGAGCCTGATCCCGCTCAGATTGTTGTACAGCCCGCGATGGTGATACGTGATCGACGAGATCGGCATCGATCTTGGCAGCTCATCCGAACGCGTCAGGTCCGCCTCAGCGCCCGACTTCCAGTTCTCAAGCGAGGCCCGGCTCGAAGGCCCGTCCGACCAGCAGTACCGCGTCGCAGAAAACTGCTTGAACCCGTATCGTGCGCACAGAATCGAGTAGATCGACTGGTCCTGCCTGTGCCCGAGGTAGGGCGTCACATCGAGCACGCGCGAGCCCGAGATCTCCTTGCCCAGACGGTTCTTCTCGAGCAGCGCCCGGTACTGCGCCTTCTTCGTCGCCGACATCTTGGCCGCCGGCCGAGCCTCGGCCTCGCTCAGATGCTTGGGCCAAGCCACAATCTCCGGGTCCTTGCTGTAGTGGTACGCATGGTCAATAAGCTCCTGCGCCTTGCCGCCCTTGATGTAGCCCAGAAAGCACGAGCAGAGATGCGGGCTCAGCAGCTCGTTGCCCGTGGCCTCCATCCGGCGGGCCGCCTCGGCGTGCGTGAACGTCGCGTTGAGCAGGGGCCAGCCCGGCTTGTCGTCGTGGTCCACAAAGAACGCGCCCTCACGCGAGATGATCTCAAAGACCTCGTCGATCGGCCTTGCCACCACCACGCCCGCGTCGATCCAGAGCACGCGGTCGCCCTCGCGAGCCAGCTCGCCCGCAGCCTTGATCGCCGCGCACTTGTACGCGTAATTCTTGGGCGACATGTACCCGTCAAAGAACCTCGCCGTCTCCGCCGGGTAATCACGCACCACCACGCGATCGAGCTGGGCGAGCCGCTCACGCTGCTCGGGCGTCAGGTCGATCGCGTACACCACGATCAGTGAGACCGCGTCCTCACCCAGCCTGTGCAATGACGCGATCAGGTTCAGACCCTGCGTGAAGTACGCGCTCGTAAACGACGTCGCCACGAGTCTGTCCGTGTCGATCAGTTTGCGCCGCACAAGATCCTCGATCGTCTCAGCGATCGGTACGCTGCCGGCGCCGAGACTCGGGCGGTTGAGCAGCGCGCGATAAGACTCCGGCGAGCCGTTCCACTCGCGTTGCAGTTTGCCGATGCGGTCGTCGATCCTGGGCAGGTCCGCCTCGGGCACATCCTTCTTGGTGCGCACAATGCCGTCGATCCCGCTCACCTCGAACTCGGCGAGCCTGCGGAGCCATCGCATCGGCACGAAGCCGTAGTGACGCTTGACCGCCACCAGCGACTCGTGGTACTGCTTGCTGCGCAGCGCCTGCGTCTTGCTGTTGGGGTGGAGTGTTGCGTCAACGATCGTGCGGTCGACGAACATGAACTTCGCCCCGCCCCGTGCAAGACGGATCCAGTACTCGTAATCGAACGCGAAGTTCAGGTTCTCATCCAAAGGTCCGAACCGCTCGAACACCGACTTACGAAAGAACAGCGCCGGCTGGAGAATCCCCACCGAGTGCGTGAACTCACGCTCGAGCGCCTCGGGATCCGAATTGATGTACGCGTCGCGCAGCGGGTTCCCGTCCGGGTCCACGAACCGCCCCCGGCAGTAGACCACGTCCACGTCCGGGTTCTCGGCGAAGACCTTGGCCACCTCGCGCAGGGCGTCGGGCTCGGCGTACACGTCATCCGTGTTGAGCCACGTCACGATGTCGGCCTGCGCGCGCGTAAACCCGCGGTTGATCGCGTCGACCTGCCCGTTGTCCTTCTCGATCCGCAGATCCACGCCCTCGGCCTTGTCCGCGTACGTGCGCAGGATGTCCGCCGTCCCATCCGTCGAGCACGCGTCCTGCACGATGTGCTCGGTCGGCGCGTACGACTGATTCTTGACGCTCTCGAGCATCCGCTCGACGAACTCGGCCTGGTTGTAGCTCGGGCTCACGATCGCGATCGAGGGCAGGTCCGTCTCGGGCGCCAATACCTCGACCGGGCGGAACGACGCGGGTTTGCGCCAGCGCTTGGCGAAACCATCCAGCTCTTCCTGCGTGTAGAAGTGCTTTGCCATTTTCGAGGTCAGCATTCTGTCGATGTACGAATCGGGCAAGCGGATGCGCTCCAGAAACGCCGAGTATTGGCCCGAATACTTCTTATTCGCTCCGACGTTGGCGCGCCCGAGCGTGATGTCAGCCGAGCCCGTGAACTCGCGCAGCGCCGACTGCTTGTGCTCGTCGGGGTCCTCGGCCCTCAGCACCAGGACGCTGTAGCCGTCATGCGAGGTGATCAGCCGCTTGCGTTCGTGGTCGAAAGGCGTCTCGTACACATCCACGCCGAAGACCGGCCTGATGTGCAGATCGAAATACTGCACGGGGATATCGTGCGAGTACGTGTCCAGGAATCGCGCGATCAGCGCATCGACATCCTCGACCGACCTAGCGAGCAAGTCCTTGTTCTGGAAGAACGCCGAGATGTTTCGCGCGATCGGATCACGGACCAGACTCACGACCCGCGCCGGCTTACCCGGCCCGACGACCTCTTCGAGCACGCGGTACGACTGGCGGATGTGGTCCTGATCCTGCCCGTCGGCTTTCAGCTTGGCAGCCACCTCATCGAGAAACGCGCGGTCGAGGTGGTGCACCTGGAACACCGGAGCGCCGAGCTCCTCGAGCGCTCGGCTCACACTCGTCGAGGCAACCTTGCCCATCTGGGCCACGATGATCGGATCGCTGGCGTTGGCCAATGAAGCTCCCGAGGCTGCGCTCTCGCGTGGGTGTTCCAAACAATCCCCCTGTTCGCCTGTCTGCCTTGTCTGTGACTCTGCCCGGGTGGACCGTAAGCCGGGGGTGCTCCACAGAGCGCCCTCGCCGATCCTGCCGCTGCCGGGAAGATTCTAGGGTCCAGCCCCCTCCAGAGCACGACCGGCCAATCCTAGGTCCGCAAGGGTTATTGCCTACTACTTTGATTCATCTCCCAAAAGAACTACAAAGCAAATAGAACGGTCTTTCCACCACGCGATTCACGCGCACGCCCTCAACCCGTCCACCCGCCAAGTGACTTGCCCGCCTGCGTGGCTATGCTGGCGTCCATGTCTGGGGACCGAATCGACATCGCCGGGTGGCTTGGCGGGCCAGCCGAGAACAGCGGCCGCCTGTGGGCGCTCAATGAGCGGGCCAACCGCACCATCGCGTGGGGCCACAGCCTGCACGTCGCCGCCGCCTGCTGCTTCTGCCTCTCGATCGCCCTACCCATCAGCTTCACCGAGATCACCGCGGGCATCCTTGCGGGCGTCGCCACCGCCCGGCTGTGGGCCACCTGGAGGCTCTACCCCGCCCTCCTGACCCGCCCGATCGCCTTTCTGGCCGCCCTCTATGCCCTGTACTCGCTTCTGGGCATCACCTGGTCTGCCAACCCCAGCTATGGCGTCAAGGAAGTCGATGCCGTCCGCTGGCTTCTGCTCGTCCCCGCGTTCTGGCCCATCCGCCACCTCCGGCGGTGGTTCATCCTCTGCGTCGTCATCAGCTACGCCATCGCCTACAGCGGGCAATTCGTCCAGGCTCTCGCCTTCGAGATGGGCTGGGAGCATCTCGACTTTGACGCCTACCCCAACCGGATCAGCTGCTGGTTCATGCCCGCCTCGGGTGGCTCGATCTTCCTGGCTGCCTTCGGGCTCCACCTGCCAATCGCGCTGGATCAGAAACACCCCCTCCGCTGGCCCGCCCGTGTGCTGGCGGCCCTCGCGCTGCTTTCGGTCATCGCCACCGGCGCTCGGGGCGCGTGGATCGCCGGGGCTCTGTTCTTTGGACTGACGCTCCTGCGCGCCATCTGGCGGTCCAAGCGCCGCGCGCAGGTCTTGATCTCGGCCGGCGTCATCGCGGTTATCGCCCTGCCCGCCGCGTGGCTGACGCTGGGCGATCAGATCAAGAGCCGCGTCGACGAGGGACGCTGGGAGATCAGAGAGGCGCTGGAGAACAAGGACTACTCGACCGGCGCGCGGATCAACATGTGGATCTGGGCCGGGCGGGCGTTCGCGGCCAACCCGATCCTGGGCGCGGGCACCGGCGGCTACGAGAAGTGGGCCGAGACGCGCCAGGCCGAGATGGGCATCTCACACGACGACCAGCCCATCACCCGCAACGCGCACGGGGCGTACATCCACATAGCCGCCTCGCAGGGGCTCGTCGGGCTGTTGCTCTTTGGCGCGCTGGTGGCCGCGTTTCTCATCGAATGCTGGCCAAGACCAAGAGATTGGCAGACATACCAGGCGGGCCTGGTCGGCGCGGTCGTTGCGATTCTGATCGTGGGTCTCTTTGCGACGGTGCACCTGCACACGCAGACCGCCGCGGTTCTGAGCACATTTGCAGCGCTCTCGATGCGGCCATCAAACCGCTACTGACCGCCGGCCTCGGTGTGCCCTTCGCGCAGCTGATCGAATTCCCGCGGCGTCATCATGCCGTGCGCATCGCTCCAGGGCACAAGATCCACATCCACAAGATTCTCAACCCGCGCAAAGCGCCCGAGCCACTCGTCAGTGAGCACCTCGTGGGCCAAGATATCGTTCTGGGTCGCCTTAGACTCGAAGCCCTTGCGCACGTAATGCGCCAGCTCGCCGAGCGATTCACGCTCGACGGTGATCATGTCCACATCGCCCTGCGGCTCGGCGTCGATGTAGGTCTCGATGCCGTCGTCGTACATCGCGGTGTAGGTGACGATGCGATCACCCGCGGCTGTGATGACGCGGGAGACATGGACCCGTGTGGGTTTCTCGTAGGATTCGCTGCAGCCGGTCAGGCCGACAAGGGCGAGCAGGATGACGGGGATTGTGCGCACGCTAGTCGTCGGCCCGGAGGGTCTGTGGCCCTTCCTTGCCCGCGACGCGCTCCATGTACCCGTCGCCCTTCTTCTCGTACTTAGTGAACCCGAGCCGCTCGAGATTCTTGTTGGAGAGCTGGGACTTCTCTTTGAGGGGCGACCAGTTGCCGGCGATGTTGGGCGGGCTGATCGCGCGGCGGCAGGGCTTGCCCGTCTCGGGGTGCTCGGTCAGCGCGTCGTCCTTCATGGACTGCACCCACTCGAAGCGCTCGCCGGTCGGCTCGCCCTTGTCATCCAGAAGCTCGTAGTCGTAGGTGGGCATGTCAGCCTCCTTTACATGAACGTCCGGCCTGAGTCGGGGTCCATCAGTTTCCACCCGAGCTCGCGGCAAAGCCGGGCGAGCACGGGCCAGGCCGTCTCCTCGTCATCGACCGATGCCATGAGCTGGTTGACCTCATCAGCCGCGATTGGCATCTCGATCACCATGCCCGGGCCGTAGAGCGAGAGCGTCCCGATCGCGCCCTTGGCGCCGTCGGGGGCGATATTGAACGGGCGCAGGCGACGCTCGACCGATCCGGGCGAACCGATCTCGGCCATCCCGGGCATCTCCGCCTCGGGGTCCTTGGGTTGAAACAGGATGATTTGTCGGCTGCCCACGCTGGAAGCATGATTCGCCGCGCAACCCCCCGAAGCCA
>CAXBOF010000075.1:0-7381 GCA_963977205.1 uncultured Phycisphaera sp.
TACGCCCGGCCGCCGCGGTAGATCGAGTGCATGACGAGCGAATCACGGACGGCTTTGCCGCACTCGGGGCAGTTGGAGTCGAGTTTGAGTCCCGCCAGGTAGTAGCCGCAGTGGCTGCAGACGACGAAGTCGTCGGCTTTCTGGTGGAGGAAGCCGCACTCCGGGCAGGGCGAATCGTCGGGCAGGCCGACGAGGGAGTAGCTGCATTGGGTGCAGGTTTGTGCTATGGCCGTGGTCATGGTTGAGTTCCAGTGTACTGCAGCGGCTCAGCGCGTTGCCTAGCTTGCGTCATTGCCTTTGCAAAGCTGTGCACCATTGGAAAGTATCCGGTGATGCCTGCCAAAACCCCAAGGGCGAAGAGGAGTCCCGCGAGGATTATGTAAATAGTCGAGTCTTCAACCGGTTGTCGTTGCAAGAGTTCTTGTGGAGTGAGAATAGCGACAATGAAACAAATGTACGCGATCAGAAAGAGAAGTAGCGCAAGAACGCCGGCGGTCTTTGAAAATGGGATTGATTTGATGAATTCCTGATCTCCCACACGGATTGCGTTGCGTTTCATCCACGCGAGCGTCACGAAGTAGGTGATGAAGGTTGCCCCGGTCATCACGAAGACAGCAAAGAAAATGGACAGAGGATGATCGAAGACGAATCCGAGTGTATGAATGATGAACGCGGCCACGATCGTGGTGCGAAAGATGATTCGTGTGGTCCGCTGTCCCTTCTCCGCGGATGCGGAGGTATCCAGAGGCATCGCGATGAACCAGCCCACGACCCAGAGCAATGATCCGGCGGACATCGCGATCCGGCCTGATTCATTTGGAATACTCAGTGAGAACCAGTTAGGAGCACTGAGTGCCGGGATGAGCATCCAGGCCGCCAGCAACCGGGCGAATACTCCAAGCAGGTAGACATACTGACCGTAGAGCACCAGGCGTGAACCGATCGCCAGTCGCGCGATGTACGGATATCCCGCGTCGTACAGGTTGTCTTGAAAGTCCGACTGTGCGCAGGGCGTGCCGCACTCGGGGCAGAGATCGGCATTCTTGAGCCCCGCGAGGTGGTAGCCGCAGGAGATGCAGACTGTCTTGCCGGGGAGAGTTACGCCTTGCATCCCGCGAGCATAACTCATGCAACAGCAAGAGTGGGAATGCGCTCGATTCTTGATTCAGAGCAAGAGAGTGGAGGGACTACCCCTCCCAGCGGGTCGCCAGCGAGTGCTCGACGCCGAGCAGGTCGAGGATCTTGCCCACGGTGAAGTCGACGATGTCGCCCACGGTCATGGGCTTGAGGTAGAAGCCGGGGTTGGTGGGGCAGATGACCGCGCCAGCGAGGGTCAGCGTGCGCATGTTCTCGATGTCCACGAGACTCAGGGGCGACTCGCGGTGGCAGACGATCAGCTTTCGGCGTTCTTTGAGCGTCACCATCGCAGCCCTGGTGAGCAGGTTGCTGCCCGAGCCGGTTGCCATCGCGCCAAGGCTGGTCGAGCTGCAGGGGACGACGACCATGCCGTCGTGGAGGTAGCTGCCCGAGGCGATGAGGGCGCCCACGTCCTTGTTGGGGTGGCAGGTGAGCTTGTAGGCGAACGAGCCGTCCTTCTCGATGAGCTCGGGCAGGAGGGCCTCGGGCTCGATTTTCTTGATGCCCGCCTCTTCGTAGAGCAGGCGCTGGCCGTACTCGGAGACGACGAGGTGGACCTCGGCCCCGGATTGGAGGAGCAGTTCGAGCGTGCGGAGGGCGTACGCGGCGCCGGAAGCGCCTGAGATGCCGACCACGTAACGTTTGGGGCGTGTATCCACGGGTGATGGTAGGGTCGCTCGGGGAGAGCCTCTGGATTCAATGTTGATGAGGATGGCGGAGAATCGCAATCCCCGGGCACGCGGGGCGATACGGGCCGAGCCCGCATAGAGTGTGGCGGCGGGGATGGGGCGCTGTTTGAATGTCTGGAGCCACGGAATGAATCGACGGAATCGGCGGAACTTGAGAGGCCTGCAGAGCGTGTGCGGCTCGGCGGTGGTCGGGCTAGGCGTGCTGGCGATGAGCGGCTGCCTGGCGTACAGCAACTACCCGCCCCAGCCGGGCGTGACCTGGATCAACGCCAGCGACACCGCCTCCATCCGCGAGCCGATGGCCAAGTCGCTCAAGCACGTCATCGAGAAGGACCTGGCCTCCCAGAAGAACCTCAAGTTCCCGGCGACTGGGTCGATCGTGGCGATCAACGTGCCCGGCGGCATCGCGCCCGAGAGCTACCGCTGGATCGCTGCCAACGCCCACCCGAGGGCCGAGGTCCTAAGCGAAACGACCGACCCGGGTCTGCCGATCTACCACATCGGCGAGGTCGCGATCCGCCACACGCGTGTGCGCGTGGATGTGATCCGCCCGATCACCGGGCTCGAGCAGGGTGTGGACGAGCCCGTGTATGTGGGCGTCGAGGTGCACATGCGTGGCTCGACGGGGACACGCCAAATTGAGCGCGACAGGCCCCGCGAGGTCGGGACCTTGACGCCGCCGGAACTGTTCACGATTGAGGACATCCAGCGTTCGTACGACGAGCGGCGTAATACGGGCACCGACGACACGGTCGAAGAGGCCCCGGCTGACGAGGTTCAGCCGGAGGAATCTGAGCCCGAGACCGACGGCGAGGGCTGATGCGGCGGGGAGTGGACCACGCCAGGCACTTCATCGAGCTCGCCGGGATGCCCCGCGAGCGGATCGTCGATCTCCTGCAATTGGCGCTCAGCTTTGACGACGGGGCCGGCATGCCCCGCGCGGATGCCGAGCTGCGCAAACGCCTTGCGGGCAAGAGCGTGTGCAACCTGTTCTTCGAGGAATCGACGCGAACGCGGGTGAGTTTCTCGCTCGCCTCGCGCCGGCTCGGCGCGGGTGTTACGAACCTGACCGCACCGGGATCGAGCATCTCCAAGGGCGAGACGCTTGTCGATACCGCGAGCACCGTCGAGGCCACCGGCGGCGATGCGCTCGTCGTGCGCAGCGGCGCATCCGGGGCGGCCTACCACATCGCCCAGCACGTGAGCGTCCCCGTCATCAACGCGGGCGATGGCACGCACGAGCACCCGACGCAGGGCATGCTCGATGTGTACGCCATGTGCCGAGCGCTCAAGGGTGGCAGAGAGACGAGCTTTGATCTGGCGGGCGTCACGGTGGCAATCGTGGGCGACATCGTCAGCTCGCGGGTGGCTCGCTCGGACATCGCGGTGATGACACGGCTGGGTGCGAGGGTCATCTGTGTCGGGCCGGCGCCATTGGCGCCGCGCTCACTGGAGATCCTTGGGTGCACGGTTTCGAGCGACCTCGACGAGGTGCTGCCCGAACTCGATGCGGTGCAGATGCTGCGGATCCAGTTTGAGCGGCACGGCTCGGGCGGTGAGGGCAAGCCCGGCTCGCCCCCGGGCGTGGGCTCGGTGCGGGAGTACCGCTCGCTGTATGCGCTGACCGAGGCGCGTGCGTCGGCGATGAAGGACGGGGCGGTGGTCATGCACCCGGGTCCGATCAATCGCGGGCTCGAGATGGACGGGCTCGTCGCCGACGGGCCGATGTCGCTCGTGCGGAAACAGGTCTCGGCGGGCGTCCTGGTGCGGATGGCCGTTCTGGCGGACCTGCTCGGGGCCCGTTCGTAAATCCTTTATTCTGCAGCCACTTAGAGCCGATTTTCGCTATTCTCTCCCTTTTGGGGATCTTTTGCCATGGTTGGGTCGTATAGATTGATGCGGGCGCGTTCTGTGCCCGGTCATTGGCAGCGGTTTTTCGGCAGCTGGGAGTCATGCGAGAACTCACCGGATCCAAATCGGTCATCGCGGTTCTGATCGGGATGTACCTGTGCGCGAGCCTGGCTGCGGTTCCGGTGCCGAGGTTCTTGGCCGATGCTTTTGCATTTGCTCAGGCCGATTCGACGGCGACCGCGTGCGCCTGCGGCGAGGCCTCGGCTTGCTCGACCAGCGGCTCCTGCTGCTGCGCCGCCAAAGCGCACACTATTCCGACAACTCTGATTTCGACAGAAGATGAGCGCGATGGGGCGGAGTTGCTGACCTTCGGGTGCACGCCGCCGCTGAAGTGGTTCCTGGCGGCGGTCCCGGTCTTGGCCGGCTCCGATGCCGTGAAACTCGCGCTCAATCACGTCGAGGGTGAGCGCTTTGCCATACCGGCCGAGGCGGCTCTTGTTTCGCGCTGGCTCGATGTCCAGAGCCCCCCTCCCAAGCGATCGGCCTGACCTCCGCGTCCGTACCGAATTCAGAGCGCTTCGGGTTTGTCCTGTGCGCACCTGCGCCGGGTCTGCCCAAAGGGAGACATGTCATGTCACGCGCCAAACGCTTGCGCGCATTCACACTCATCGAGCTGTTGGTGGTCATCGCGATCATCGCCCTGCTCATCGGCATCCTCTTGCCCGCCTTGGGCAAGGCCCGCACACGGGCCAGGGGCATCTTGGCGCTCTCGCGCATGCGAGACCTCGGGATGGCCAGCACGTTCTACAGCGACGCCAACAAGGGGCGTATCCAGGTCACGTCGCACTCGGCCGGCTTTGGCTGGACGGAAGGTTCGCCCTGGAACTTTGCGCTCTACGAGTTCTTCGCCGATGAGCCGTTCGATCGGTATAGCCCGCCCGATGAGGCCAAGTGGCTCTCGATCGTCAACGAGCACTACCGCTCGCCGCTGGATCGCCGGGAGCAGCTCCCGGGTCAGCGGCAGGTGACACAGCTGCCGATCAACAGCTTTGCGCAGAATGTGTACTTCGAGCTCAAATGGCAGGAGATCGATCCTGCGCGGGCCGGTGACGAGGGCAAGCCCTACACATACTGCCGGTGCGCGGTGAGGCCCGCTGAGACCATTCTCTTTGCGGATCTTGATGCGGAATCGAACCGTCCCGACCATCACATGGCGCACTTCTGGAAGAACTTCCAGGCGGACAACGACAGCGTCGCCATCGATCGGTTCGAGCCCGGCGAGGGGTACGTCTTCCTCGACGGACACGCGGAGGTCAGGAAGTTTGAGGACACCTTCAACCCCGAGCTGAAGAAGGATCTCTGGGATCCCCGCGGCTGGTAAGCCGAGCTCGGTCAACTAAGTCAATTCGTATTACACATTCATAAGACATACGCGGTTCCAATCCCGCTGAAGAAGAGAAAGAGAAAACAGTTATGAACACGACCAAGTCAATCGTTGCCGTTGCCGCCGCATTTGCTGCCTGTGCCGCTGGTGCACAAACATGGCCCCAGTTCGAGAACCCGATGGTGCACGTGATGATCGCGTTCGACGGGACGGACCTGACGGCTCACGCCGAGGGTGCGAATCTCGACATGATCAACTACGGCGATCTGCACACCGCGCCCGCGGATGTGCTCGACGGGAAGTACCTGTCCAGCCAGTACGGTTTCCTCGCCGACGGCTTTATCACCCTGCCACAGGACGCGGCGATCTGGATCGAGATGACCAGCGCTTCGGCCGGTATCGAGGCGTACGAGGGCGGCATGCGCATGATGCGTGAGAACCACACCTACGCGCCGATCTTTGGAACTGCGGGTTCTGATGCGGCTTGGAAGTGGGGCGGCACGATGCATCACCCCTGGTTCGCGGCGGCCAACGAGGGCTCGTACTCGATGGTGCTGAACCTGTATATCGGTGACACGACCAGCGGCGCGCCGCTGACGGGTTACGGTTCGGAGAGCGTGACGCTGAGCTGGCAGACTGTGCCCGCGCCCTCGTCGGCTGCGCTGCTCGGGCTTGGCGGACTTCTCGCTGTTCGTCGCCGCCGGTAAGCCATACACAGAAAGGAGCGCGTCATGAACATGCGCACGGCAATGGGACTTGTTGCATCACTGTCAATCGCGGGCGCAGCGCTGGCCGACACGCCAAGGCTGGGCGGCTCGATGCTCCATCTGCTCGTCTCGCAGAACGGCCAGTCGCTCGAGTTTGCCTACGAAACTCAGGTGAGCGATCCGGTCGAGTTGTTCCTGTACGAGGAGGACGTGTACACCGGGCCGGCCGGTGTACTCAACGGCGTGTACTACTCGGGTCGGTTCGGATGGCTCGCCGACGGGTTCTTTGATCTGCCTGCGGGCTCGGGCGTCTTCATCGAGAATCTCGGCACGACCGAGGGGCTCAGCGCGTACGACGCGTTCAGCTACGCGCCGATTCTGGGCACGCAGACTTCGCCAGAGATCTGGCAGTGGGGCGGCATGATGACCCACAACTGGTACGCGGCCACCGAGCCGGGCGTGTACAGCGCGACGTACCGCGTCTATGTGGGCAGCGCCGCCACGCAGGAGCCGCTGGCCGGGTGGACGCCAGTCGAGTTGACACTTGAGTGGGAGGTGCCTTTCGACTGCATCGCCGACGTCAACGGCGACGGGATGCTCAGCCCGGCGGACTTTTCCGCGTGGGTCGCGGCTTACAACACCGGCGCTCCAGGATGCGACCAGAACGGCGACGGTAACTGCTCGCCGGCGGACTTCTCTGCGTGGGTCGGCAACTTCAACGCCGGGTGCGAGTAAGGCACAAGCCGCACCACACGCAGCTTGATATGAAATCCCGATCGCAGCGGGGGCCTCCGGGTCCCCGTTTTTTCGTGTGCGGGCGAGCCTTGCTGTTAGACTGCCCTCGGAGGATGAGCATGAAGCATACTTTGATGGCGATTATCGGGGCATCGACGGCTCTTTCGGTCCACGCACAGGGGGCCGAGGTCGTGGTGTTCGGCGATTCGTGGGCCAATCGACTGGCCGGGCCGTTGCGTCAGACGATCGTGGCGCAGGGGCACCCTGAGATCTCGCTGCTCAACGCGGGCATCGAGGGCGCACGGGCCGACGAGCTGTCATCGAGCGACCCGGCGATCGGGCTGCCCCATATCGAGAGCGTGCTGCTTGCGAACCCGGATGCGCAGATCGCGCACCTATCGATCGGCGGCAACGATCTCTTCGATGGCATCCTATTCATCAACAACGACGCGATCGTCAATAGTCTGCTCACGCGTGTGGTGGATGACACCGAGGACATCGTGCGCCACATGCTGAGCGTGCGCCCGGATGTGGAGGTGTTCCAATCGGGGTACGACTTCCTGCAACCGATCCTTTTCTTCGATCCGGCGCGCGTGAACGAGGTGATGCTCGATCTGGACAGCAGGCTCTACGCACTGGCCGACACGATCCCGGGGTACACGTATGAGGGGTACTACGGCTTCGCGCAGATCAACTACGGCATGCCGGAACTGGGCATCCCGCCCTTCGACCCGTCGCTGCCCGATGCGAGCCTGCCCAGCCCGGCGTCCACGTTTGTTGATGAGATC
This sequence comes from uncultured Phycisphaera sp., assembly GCA_963977205.1. Taxonomy (GTDB): domain Bacteria; phylum Planctomycetota; class Phycisphaerae; order Phycisphaerales; family UBA1924. Next base: position 7,292 of record CAXBOF010000075.1, read on the forward strand.
CACTACACCCCCGCGGTCTATGTGGTCTTCGCGGCGGATCTGTACATCGCCTACTACGACGAACGCTTCGACACGGATTGCGTTGCCGAC
>CAXBOF010000076.1:0-7352 GCA_963977205.1 uncultured Phycisphaera sp.
AGCTGATGGCCTACCCAAATTCCGGCGCCAACGAGCTCATCATGAGTTCGGTGATCGCCGGCTCGCCGCCGACGTTTGAAGAGTCGATCTGCGGCTCGACCGACGACCGTGTGCTCAGCTCCGACCCCCGCGCAGCCCGCGCACTGCCCATCGGTTGCACCGCTTGGATGATCGACGACAGCGAGCACTGTTTCCTGACCGCGGGTCACTGCAACGGCAGCGGCAACGGCGACATCAACGTCGTGCAGTTCAACGTCCCGCTTTCAAACAACTCTTGCACGTTTGGCGCCATCAACCACCCCGGACCCGAAGACCAGTACGCGGTCGACGCCTCTTCGCAACAGACCAACGGCGGCGGCGGCGTTGGCAACGACTGGGGCTACCTCGGCGCATTCCCTAACTCCAACACGGGCCTGAAGCCTTGGCAGGCCTCGGGTAGCTGGTACGAGCTCGACTTCGCCACGCCCACCGCGACCAGCGCACGTGTGACGGGTTATGGCTCTGTCTCATCGAGTCTGGCGTCTTGCACTTGGTACCTCGTGCAGAAGACCCACGCGGGTCCGTTTGTGAGCCTCTCGGGCAACGCCCTTGCTTATGGCATGGATACCACCGGCGGCAATTCCGGCTCACCCGTGACCGACGAAACAACAGGCAAGGCTATCGGCATCCACACGCACGGCGGCTGCTCGACGAGCGGCGGCAGTAATGCGGGTACTTGGATCAATCACTCGGGTGTTGTCAACGCCCTCGCCAATCCCGCGGGTGTCTGTGTCCAGCAGGGTCCCGCGTTCAGTTTCCCGGGAGGCATCCCGGAAACAGTGGCACCGGGCGGCGCAACCGTCGCCATAGCCATCGCTGCTAACGGCGCGATCGTGCCCGATCCCGCCACGGCTGAGATGGTTTACAACGACGGCAGCGGGCCCGTCACCATCCCGCTTTTGCACCTCGGCGGCGAGAACTACGAGGCCAATCTGCCCGGCGGCGCATGCCTTGAGAACGTGTCCTACTCCTTCTGGGTCGACGACACAGGAGGCATGAGCTACACCAACCCAACCTCGGGCGACTACGGCTCCGTGATCGCAACGGGCACCGAGGTCACCGTCAGCCTCGACATGAACATAGACTCGGGCTGGACCACTTCCGCAACAGCAAGCACCGGCGCTTGGGACCGCGCGGTACCCGGGGATTACGGTCGAAACGACCCCTCCAGTGATTACGACGGCTCGGGCTTCTGCTGGGTCACAGGCAACGATCTCAACGAGGACATCGACGGCGGCGTTGTGACACTGATCACGACGGCCTACGACCTGACGAGCAACCCCGAAGCAGTCGTCTCGTACGCCCTCCACCACGACAACACCGACGGCGGCGGGGGAGATGTTTTCACGGCCAGCGTCTCGAACAACAACGGCGCTTCTTGGACCACGCTCGAAAGCACGAGTTCCAATACGGGCGGCTGGGTTGTCCGTGAGTATCGCGTCGCCGACTACGTGACCCCAACAAGCCAGGTCGTGTTCCGATTCACCAGCTCAGACACCGGCACCGCCACAGTGGCCGAATCCGCTATCGATGCGTTCAAAATCCAGTCGTATGTCTGTGATGAAGACGACTGCCTTGCCGACACCAACGGCGACGGAATGCTGAGCCCGGCGGACTTCAGCGCCTGGGTCGCGGCCTTCAACGCGATGGCACCCGCTTGTGACCAGAACGACGACGGCGCCTGCTCGCCGGCCGACTTCTCGGCCTGGGTTGCCAATTACAACGCCGGCTGCAACTGATTCCTTGTCCACCATTCTCGCGGGCCTCGGTGAAAGCCGGGGTCCGCGTTTGTCAGAACAGTGACCCCTGCCGGAGTGCGAAATGAATCGCTCGATGACTGTGTGTGTTTTAGGAGTTGCACAAGCCTTGTTTGTCGGGGGCGTTTCGGCTCAACCGACCGACCTCGCCGTGGATTCGGCACAGTCATCGATCGATCTGGCGGTCACGCTCGAAACACTGGTCGGCTCGAGAACAGATTCAGACTCGGCCGCGATGCAGATCGAACTCGATTCCTACACATCGCCAACGACAATCACGCTCATCGATTACCAACTGGCTGCGGGCTCGCTCTCGTTCTTCTTCGATTACAGCTTCCTCGGCACCATCACCGCAACCGCTGACAACATGTCGCTGGCGATGCCTTCGGGCTCAACGCCCGTCTCTGGGGCGGTCATGCCAGACGGCTCGTTCACCGTCGCGAGCGTTCCCGTTGAAACGGCCGGTACTATCAATGTCACAGGCACAGGGGCCGCCGGTTCGGCGGTCGACGGCACCTCGATCGATCTGGCAACGCTCGCGCAGGATCCAATCGTGGTCTCGGGCAACGTCGATGTCGAGACGGGCATCGTGACCGTGACAATCGCCTTGCCGCTGGAGAGCTCGGTCACCGACCCCGACACCGGCACCGTCGTGACACTCGCGGGCACAGCTACGGTGCTGGCCATCGGCCCGGTGCCCGAGCCGACGTGCGCAGCCGACACCAACGGCGACGGCATGGTGACCCCGGCCGACTTCAGCGCCTGGGTGGCGGCCTTCAACGCGATGACGCCCGCCTGCGACCAGAACGACGACGGCGCCTGCACGCCGGCCGACTTCTCGGCCTGGGTGAGTAATTACAACGCCGGGTGCTAAGCAGAGCCGATACTGAGTCCTTCGATCGCTCGTGATTTGGTGTCGTCATGTCGCAAGAACCACACTTCCCACTCAGCAGCGATCTTTTCGAATCGAACTGGGGCCTGATCGGGCTCTGGAATTGCGAACCCCAAGATCCTTTGTGGAAACAGGAAAACGCCATCGGCCCAAGGCCCGTGATCGCCATCCCGTGGACCAGCGTCGTGATCGACCGACCCACGCTCCGCAACGAGATCGTTGACCCGAATTCGGCCGTGTATTATCGCGCGGGCGAGCCCTACGAACGCCGCCTCGTTTCCCCTCGTGGCGACCGGTGCGTTTTCGTAAGCCCGTCGCGTGAGCTCATCAGTGCGGCTCTTGAGGAAGCTGGGCTGAGCGAGACAAACGGCGGGTTCCCGTTTGCAGTTGGTCCCGCTGTCTCAGATATCACCCGGCTTCAGCACCGCCTGAGCCGATCGCTCTACTACGGGCATTCGCTGGACCCGATCGCGGTTGAATCTTCTCTGACGGAGATCGTGCGCGAGCTTATTGTCGCCGCGGGTCGCCAGATCCGCAGGCCGCGCTCGGGGCCGGGTGCGAATGCGCACAGGGCGCACATCGAGCTCGTCCGTCACGCGCGAACCATACTGGACAAATCGATCGATCATCCAGATGGGGTGAGCACGCTCGGAATCGAAGAACTCGCACGGCGCGTCCACGCCTCACCGTACCACCTTTGCCGGATCTTCAAGCGCGAGGTCGGCATGACTATCGGGCAATACTGGATGCGCCTGCGCTTAAGAACCGCGGCCGAGCGTGTGACATGGGCCAGCGACACGATCACCGAGATCGCCCACACCTTCGGCTTCTCGAGCCACGCCCATTTCACATCCTCGTGGACCGCAGAATTCGGCTCGCCACCGACGGAACTTCGGAAAGCAACGTTCTTGAAATGATGTTCGCTTCCAGTGAGGGTTCCCTGGCTTGCATAATCCCCTTGGACCGAGAACCTGACCCTGTATCGCAGCCCCAAGAGCCGCCTTTTGGCTCCAATTCTGGACCTCAAAGGGAACAGGCGGTCTTCTTTGGTAGAATGGAGCTGTATCCGCAGGGGAATCCCCCGGCTTGAAAGGCAACAAGATCCGTGCGAGGCGTGTTCCGCTCAACCTGGTTCTCGACCATTGTGGTCGTCTGGTACGCACTCGTTGCGATGCCAGCGCTGCCCGCGATCCAGTTTGGCGGCCCGGCCCCAACGAGCGATGCCTCGTGCGCGACGGTCTGTGCCTGCACTTCCTGCAGTGGCGGGGATGCCTGCTGCTGTGCGCCAAAGGGTGACGACATAAGCCTCGCATCCATCTTCCATGAAGATGACCTCAAGGGCCCTGTCTGGAAGCCCATAGACTGCGCCAAGAAGGCTGTGTGGATGACAGGCCTGAAGGCCCCGACCATCACGAACGCAAGTCCAATTGCATCATCGGCACTCAACACGACCCAGCGGGTTCTGGTCATTGACGAGCAGGTGATGCCCGCTGACCCGATCGGCGTGCCCGAGCCGCCTCCTCGTCTCTACGCCTGAGTACGACCCCCTTGCGCACAAGATATGACTTGCGCGCATTCACCCATGATCCGTTGTGATTCTCACACCGCGTTCGTCCGCTGCGCTGTGCTTTGTGCACGACGCAGCCGGGGACTCCGGCATGTCACGCATGTATCGAACAGGCTGGACGCCGCGCGCGTTCACGCTGATCGAACTCCTGGTCGTCATCGCGATCATCGCGCTCCTGATCGGGATCCTTCTGCCCGCTCTGGGCAAGGCTCGGACTTCGGCGCGATCGCTGCGCTGCATGGCCAATATGCGCTCCATGGGGCAGTCCGTGACGCTGTACCAGAACGATTTCGACGGGCACTTCCCGCTCTCGAGCCACACCACGGGCAACCTGCTCGACTCGTGGCTGGACGTGCTGGAAGCCAACTACGGCCTCGACCCCGCGGTCAAGGAATGCCCCGAGGATGAGTTCTTCGAGAAACGCCCGTACAGCTACATCACCAACGACCATTTCGAGAAGCTGACGCCCGGGATCGATTACAACCCGATTACCGGCCAGACGCTTCCGGGTGGGCGGAGACGCGCGATCGTGCGCGTCTTCCAGGTGCCGTACCCCTCCGAGACCGCATACGCGGTCGAGTGGGCGGGCGAGGGCGACATCGACCACCTGCACTCGATCCAGTGGGAGTCCGCTGAGGAGATCCCGCAGCAGGTGGCGGTCGAGAGGCACGCCGGATCATCCAATTTTGTATTCGCCGACGGCCACGCTCAGTCTTTGAAATGGGAGCGTGTCCGCGAAATGTTCGAGAACCACCGGCCGCTGTTCAACCCGCTGGGAGGCGGCAAGTAGCCGGGGTTCCACCAACCGTTTGTTTCTATTGAAAGAAAGAGATCCTGTCATGAAGAACACAGTTGCATTCATCTTTGCCGGCCTCGCGTTCTCGGCGTCGGCTCAGCATCACCACCTGTCCGTCAACACCGACGGCACCAACACGCTCATCGAAGCCGGCTACTACGCAAGCGAGACCGATTGGGGCATCGCGGGCGGGTATGTCACCTACCAGGGCGAGATCGCCGAGTACCACACCCATGACTTCCACGGCGGCTACTCGTTCGGGAACACCGCGACGATCACCAGTGACTTCTACGCGGCCAGTGGCAACCTCGACGGCGGCGATTTCTACTACGAGATCATCGGGCTCGCTCCGGTCGACGGCGGGAGCGCAACCGAGGCGATCTGGGGATTAGAGGATCACCACGGCGGTCACGGTTTTGACATCGAGGCATCGTCGCTCGGTGCGACGCGCCTCGATCGCTCTTTCGGTGTCGGCGTTGGGAACCACCCGCACGGCCAAGTCACGGGCATCAACGGCACGGGCATCTACGACTTGACGCTCGTCGCGTGGGATGCGAACGGTGTTTACGCAGACTCGTCGCCGGTCACACTTCGCATTAACGCCATCCCCACTCCGGCCTCGGCCGCACTGATAAGTCTTGCCGGACTCGCCGCTTTGCGCCGCCGCCGCTAAATCATGAAGAGCCCCCGCGCCCGTCCCCGCCAAAGCGGGGCGGGCGCTTTCAGAGACACACACTTTCGGAGGAACGCACCATGCTCCGCACACAGATCGCGATCGCCGCTTCACTCCTCGCCGCGACGGCCTCGGCGCAGGATCACTTTCACATGACCGTCGACTCAATCCCGACGCCCGGGCTGTCACAAACAGTTATCAGGGCGGGCTATCTCGGGAGTGAGTCCGCGTACTCAATCGTCGACGGCCGACTGCTTTTTAACGGCGAGATCGCGGTCATCCAGATCGACGACCAGATCCCCAGCGGCGCGTACGCGGGTTACTACGGCTCGCAGCAGATCGTCCTGACAAGCGACTTCTACTTCTCGACAGGTCGCCTTGCCGGAGGCAATTTCAACTTTGAGATTGCACACGTCGAACGATTGGCCGGCCCTGACTCGCGCGTGGTCTGGGTGCATACCACGGGTCCGGGCGTCTTTTCGCTTCAGGCTGACAGCGAGGGCGCAACGCAAGCGGCCCGCAGCTATAACGTCGGCATCGGCGGCCATCAGCACGCGCAGCTGCACCTGATCGAGAACGAGGGCATCTACGACATCACGTTCGTCGCGTGGGACACCAACGGCCTTTACCTCCAGTCCGAGCCGGTCACTGTCCGTGTTCGAGCAGGGGAGCCTGTAGTCTGTCTCGCCGACACCAACGGCGACGGAGCCGTCACCCCGGCCGACTTCAGCGCCTGGGTCACGGCTTTCAACAGCCAAGCGCCCGAGTGCGATCAGAACGGCGACGGCGTGTGCTCACCAGCGGATTTCAGTGCCTGGGTGGCTAACTACAACGCCGGCTGCTGAATAAATTCAGACCTCCGGGTTCACTGTCCAAACAGTGATTTGGCCCCCAAAGTCCAAGAATAATCGCGAAATAGCGCGATTCGATGGCAATACCCGCAATCGACCGGCGTTCGGGGAGTTCCGCCATACAATCTATTTGTACCCCGACTGTGCACGAACGATCGCGTGGACATTGGGGTACGCCAGTCAGCGGAGAGCCGAGCGATGTATGCAATACACAAGGGTGTTTCTGTCCTCCGGGTGGTCTGCGTCGGCTCGTTGCTCGCGATCGGGTTCGCGGCGCAGGCGCAACCGAACATCGCCAGACTCGACCCTGTGTTTTTCCCCCCGGAGAACCCGTTCAGCGAAGAGAAGCGAGTGCTCGGCAAGATTCTCTTCTGGGACGAGCAGCTTTCCAGTGACAACACGATGAGTTGCGGCTCATGCCATATCCCGGCCGCCGGCGGCACGGACCCGATCATCGCCGACAACTACGGGCTCGACGGGCAGCAGAACACGCAAGACGACATCCGCGGCTCGTTCGGCGTCATCAAGAGCGACGCCAACGATAACTACGCGGTGGACGCGACCTTTGAGCTCTTGCGGCAGGTCACCGGGCGCTCTGCCAACTCCACCATTAATGCGGTGTTCGCCCCGGATCTTTTCTGGGACGGCCGCGCCACCTCGCAGTTCATCGATCCGGAAACCGGAGCCGTCGCGATCGCTGCGGGTGGTGCGCTCGAGAGCCAGGTTGTAGCACCGCCGTTGAGCGACGTTGAGATGTCGCACGTAGCGCGTGACTGG
>CAXBOF010000077.1:0-7285 GCA_963977205.1 uncultured Phycisphaera sp.
CCCCGGCCCCGGCTCGCCCGCCACGCCAACCAAGCGCCACGCGGTCCGCCTTCAGGTGCCGACACAGATCGTTGACGAACTGCATCGTCGCGCCCTTGAAGTTGGGGGCCGTGTTCACCGACGCGATCAGCCGTGTCGCCAGATCCAGCGCCATCCCCGCCGACCGCAACCGCTTCAACTGGCTCTTGGTCCCGGCAAGATGCGCGTACCCGGCAAGCAACTCCACAAGCGCGATCGTCGACTGCATCGCCCCGCTCGAACGCTGATCGACCAGCAGCACGATCACCGAGGCGGGCTTCGTCTCGCCCTCGGCCACCTGCACAGTGCCGATCGGGATCGACAGCGCAAAGCCGCCACCCGAACGCGACTCGTCGTAGAGCCCATCCTCGACATTCAGACCATGCACGGTCGTGTTGTTGGCCTCGTATGTCGCGCTCGCGCCGGCCCGCATCACCTCGGGCTCAACGAGGGAGTCATCCGCACTGGTGCTATCGCTCGGACCGGCGGGCCAGACAAGGCTCGCTCTGGGCAGCGTCGCCCCATCGCCCTCGGCGGGCGGGAACTCGAAAAGGACAGCCTGCCTCGCGCCGGCAACCTGACCCATCGCCGCCAGCAAGTGAGCCGGGAATCCCCGCTCATCGCCGGCAGCCTCAGTCAGATCCGAAACGATGCGACGCCACCCGGGCGCGTTGAGTCTGGAAAGGTCTATCACGTCGGCTCTCTCTCGCTGATGCGCCGGCCGACACCCACCGTCAGCCGTCCGAGCTCACGCCATCCTGGCCACGCTTTGCGCTCAGCTCCGCCCAAGCGTCCCCCGGCTCCGCGAACCGGACAAAGACCGTCAATCCCGCTGGCAAAAGCTCAGGATTCGACGCCTCCACCCGCACGCGCCGGGCTCCTGTCACAGAGTCCGCCACCGGGCTGATGCCCTCAATCGTAGCGTTCATGAGACGCAGGTCATCACCGATCCGCACCAGACACCACGCCGGATCCCCAGCTTTGAGACCCATGGTCTGTTCTGTCGGTGTCGCAACATCGATCCAGAGCGGATCAACTGACACAACCCGAACAACCGGGTCCGAATCCCGCACCGTGTCGCCGACCGCCACGATCACCGATTCGACCACTCCATCAAACGGCGCATTGACTGTGTGCTTTTCAAACCGGATCTGGAGCTGCTCAAGCTGGACCTGCTGTTCCTGGAAGCGCTGCTGGCTCGCCTCAAGCCGGAGCTTGGCGGTGTCCGCCCCGAGTTGGGCCCGGTCGAGCTCGATCGACGAGCCGCCGCCGCCCTCAAAGGCCGTCTTGGTCGCTGACAGCTCCACCTCGGCCAATTCCAACGCCTTTTCCTCGGCCAGAACATCGATCCGGCTCTGGGCGCGGATCGTCTGGAGGACCACAGCAGAGTGCGCCTCGCGGTCATCGGCCCGGACGAGCGGAGCCCCCATGGTCACCACGTCGCCATCCGAAACCAGCACCTCCAGCACGCTGGTTGGAAAGCTAAACCCCATCACCGCGTCCTGGCTCGGGCGGGTCACACCCTTGATCCCGAACGTCTCAGGACGGGGCAGGTCATCCACAGAGACCGTCGGCTGAGCCCCAAGACCCATCGCCGCTGCCACCGCCAGAACAATCATCTTCATACAGCTCTCCCAGCCCAGCCGCGGGTTCGACCTCCCGCGTTGTCTCACCATCGGTCATCCCTAAGATCATGGACCAACCGAAGGATACGGAGATCACCACATGACGCAGACCTCGACCGCCGACACCCTCGCACTCAACGGCGGCTCACCCGTCGCCAACCCCTCCGTCCCCTTCATGGCCCCCAAGCTCCACCGACAGGACATCGACGCCGCCATCGCCGTCCTCGAATCCGGCATGCTCCGAGCCGCCAAAAACTGCGACGAGCTCGAGAAACAATTCGCAGCCAAATCGGACGCCAAGATCGGCCTCACCTGCGCCAACGGCACATGCGCCCTCCAGCTCGCCTACGAAGCACTCCTCCAGCCGGGCGACGAGGTCATCGTCCCCGCATGGACCTACATCGCCACCGCCTCCATGCTCGCCGCCCGCAACTGCAAACTCGTCTTCTGCGATTCGCTCGAAGACACCATGCAGGTCGACCCGGCCGACATCGAAAAACGAATCACACCCAACACCAAAGCAATCGCCGTCACACACCTTTACGGCATGCCCGTCGACATCGACGCCATCCAATCCATCGCCGCCAAGCACAACCTCAAGGTCATCTACGACTGCGCCCAGTCCCACCTTGCCACCTACAACGGCAAAGGCATCGGCGCTTTCGGCGACGCCTGCACCTACTCCTTCTACGCCACCAAAAACCTCGGCACCGGCGAGGGCGGCCTCGTCACCACCAACGACGAAACCACCGCCTACGACATGGGCCTCTACCGCTCCCACGGCGAAACCGAGAAGTACCTCCACGAACGCGTCGGGTACAACTACCGCATGAACGACATCACCGGCGCCATCGGCCTCTCACGCCTGCAGCGCCTCGACGAAGAAACCAATGCCCGCCGAGCCGTCGCAGACAAATACGATGCGCTCTTTGCCGATGTCGAAGCCGTCGAAGCACCCACCCGCACCAAGGGCGGCGAATCCGCCTGGCATCTCTACAGCCTCAAGCTCAACCTGGACAAGGTCTCCTGCACCCGCGACGAGTTCATCAAGGCCCTCATCGCCGAGGGCGTGCCAAGCGCTGTGCACTACCCCAAGAGCCTGACCGATCAGCCCGCTTTCAAGACCCACATAACCGACCACCCGCCCGTGGCCCGCAGACTCGCCACCCGCGTCTTCAGCATCCCGATGCACCACGAGCTGACCGATGCCCAGATCAAGCAGGTCGCCGAGGCCGTCGCAAAGATCGCAAACGCTTTCACAATCTAAAAAATCGAGATCACAGTCACTATTAACAATAAAGACCCGGATCTTCACAGAAGATACCCGGGTCTTTATGGTACATTGTGCCTTCGTGGGGGGAGTCCTGTCACCGCGTTGCGATTCCGCAGCGCAGCTAGAAAGGAGCCCAGAAATGCACAAATTCCGTATTGCCGCAGCCCTCGTTCCGCTTTTTTCTGCCGGCTCGGCGGTGGCCGATCTCGAAGTATTCACCAATGCAGACTTCCAGTTCACACTCCAGTACTACTTCGTGGTCTCGGGTCCGCCCATTGGCGTCGGCCTTAACGTCACCCTCGACGCCGCATCGCAATCAACCTTCGGCGGCTGGCCTCAACTCGACAACACGTTCGGAATCTGGAGCGACGACCCCACCACCACACTCAGTTGGGGATATACCTACATCATCGACGACACGGACGTTCACGTCGCACGCGGCACCCAAAGCACTCCTCTCTGGAACGGAAGCTACGACGCCACATACGCACCCATCCAGACTTTCAACGTCGGCGACTTCGTCGGGCCGTCCAGCTTCACCGGCGGCACGGGGAAAGACATCGAGGTCTTCTCCTGGGGAAGCAACGACTCCTACACACCCATCGACGGCACCGCGTACATCGGACTCTCGCTCATCATCGAGGGCCAGACGCACTACGGCTGGGTCCTCCTCACCGACGACTACCCCGCAGGCGCCAACTTCCAGCCCATCGCCTGGGCCTACGAAACAGAGCCGGGTGTCCCCGCAGAAATTGTCGATCCGTTCACCAGCGACTGCCCCGCCGACACCAACAACGACGGCGTCCTGACACCCGCCGACTTCTCCGCATGGGTCGCCGCCTTCAACACCAACGCCCCCGAATGCGACCAGAACGACGACAACGCGTGCACACCCGCAGACTTCAGCGCCTGGGTCGCCAATTACAACGCCGGCTGCTGATATTCTGAGTGCAAGCAAAGCGTGAGAAAACTGGACACCTGTCCACCCGAGAAAGGAACGCCATGATCAACAGAACCATCGCAGGAATGTGCATCCTCGGATTCGCCGCAACTTCCGCGGCACAACTCCAGGAGTACAGCTTCGACGAGCCCTACCGCTTCGACAACGAATCCTCTTTCATGTGCAGCGAGGCGTCGATGTTTGATCCGGGTTACGAGTTCGAGTACTTCGACATCAGGCTCGACCCCGCGAGCCAGCCGACCGGTACTTTCGACGGCACATTCCTCGTCGATGGCGACTGCGACGCGGGCGGCAGCTTCGCACGCAGTATCGGATTGTCGTCGTCGTGCGACGGCATGCGAGGACCGGCCACGAACTCGATCGGCTTCGCCTTTGCCGCTGATCCCATCCCAACCGGTATCCCGCTCTATGACATCTCGGGTCATTCAACCGCCGAGGTCATGATTTACACCGGCTTTGAGCCCGGCGATTCCGTCGGCCCGGGCTACACATTCACGCCAAACAAACTACTGGGTTCCTCGGCATACTTCCTGGATGACAACCCCACCTTCAACAACCCGCAAGACATCGATGTTGTCGGCACCGAAGACGGCATCATCCTGGGCATCCAGATCACAGAGACCGACGGCGTGCACTACGGCTGGATCGAAATCCAGCGCGCACCCGGCGCAGACCCCAACCGCATCAATCACTGCAGCGAGCAGTACTACGTCACCCGATACGCCTACGAACTGACGCCCGGCGTACCCGCACTCGTCACCGGCCCAAGCTGTCTCGCCGACACCAACGGCGACGGCATGCTCAGCCCCGCCGACTTCTCCGCATGGGTAGCCGCCTTCAACGCAAACGCCCCCGAATGCGACCAGAACGACGACGGCTCATGCACACCCGCCGACTTCAGCGCCTGGGTTGCCAATTATAACGCCGGCTGCTGATCAATCCGCACCCTTGAAATTCTGATGACTTCCAGCCCGCCTAATGGCGGGTTTTTCGTTAGGCGCGATTACACCGCCTCAACCACCAGCGCCCGCGTCCCCGGCCCGCCCCGCAGCACCACATCTTCTGCGCACGCCGCCGGGATCACCACGGTCTTGCCCGCATCGAGCGTCATCTCTGCGAACTTGCCGCTCTTGCTCGCAAGCGAGGCGCCCATCGTCTGCGTCACCATCAGAACGCTGCACGTGTTGGGCCGCGTAAACACCTTCTCTTCGCAGTGCGCCCGGAGCTGATTGACCACAAAGTGCTCGTTGCGCAGGAGTTGACCATCGCCCTCGATCAGCGTCGCCGCCGGTGCTTCATCCAGCAGCGTCGAGTCAAGCGCCTCGCGCACGTGCAGCTCGCGCACCTTGCGGTTGTACCGCTGGATCCAATCGAACACCCGGAATGTCGTGTCGCTGGGCGTCTGCACCTCCGCGACCAGAACGCCCGCGCCAAGCGCGTGCACCGTGCCGCTGGGGATCTCGTGCATCTCGCCCGGCACCGCGGGCACCGAGTTCAAAAGCTCGGGCACCGTCCCCGCCGAGATCGCCTCGCGGAAGTCATCCATCGTGACCCCGGGCCTGAACCCCTTGAAAATCACCGGCTCCTCGCCGCGATCGCCCGTCTCCGCCGCCAGCACGTACCAGCACTCCGTCTTGAGCACCGCATCGCCGTGCTCGGCCGCGTACGCCGGCGTCGGGTGCACCTGCACCGACAGATGCTGCCGCGCATCGAGAAACTTGATCAAGAGAGGAAACCCGCCGTCGCTCGCAGGCCGAGCAAGCCCCAGCATCCCCTCGTTCCACTGGCGCAGCGCCGCGTGGATCGTCTTGCCCGCAAGAGCCCCATTGGCGATCACCGATCGCCTTGCGCCCCCGCCCCCGCCGCTCTGGGCGGTCGCGCCCAAGTCAGCAACTTCCCAGCTTTCGCCGAAAAGCTTGCCCTCCTCCAGCGGCTTGCCCAGCCCGCCCAGTCGTCGGCCGCCCCACACCTTCTCCAGGAGCATCGGCTGGAACACAAGCGGGTACGGCTCACTCATCGCTGGACTTCTTCCCTGACTCGGAACCACTGGCCTTGCCAGCTCTGATTCTCAGCACACGCCCCGCTGCGAGCAAGAGCGACGCACCATCCACATCACCCCGATCCAGGATCACCGGCCCGCCTCGGCTCGGCCTCATCAGCTCCCGCGACACCACCCCGAGCACCCCCAGATCACCTAAATCGTCCATCGAAGCCATCGCATCCAACCTCTCTCTCGCCATTTCCGCGATCCGATCAGCCTCCGGGGCCCCAATCTTGGCCTCCAGAGCCCCCACGACACCCCACCGCCCCCGGTCGACCGCGATCACGCTGGCAACACCCTTCTGCCCGCTCGTCGCCACAATCACCACAGAGACCTCCCCGAGCCTTCGCACCGCCCGAAGCCCCTTCTTGAGCTCAGCCGCCAACTCATCCCGCTTCGCCTGAATCCGGGCCGCCTCCTCGAACGCCTGCCGCCCCGCTGCCTCGCGGAGTTCACCATCGAGCTGTCCGATCTCTCGCTCCGCAGCCGGTCGATCAAACCCGATCGCCTGCGCCAGCCTCGCCTCGTACGCTCCGAGCGACTCCGACCCGTCGCACGCAGCCGGGCACTTGCCCATCTGCTTGTACACGCACGCCTTGCCGCCCGGCGCCTTGTGCAACTCCTCCGGGTACCGGCAAAGCTCGAAGTGCCCATCCAGAAACGCTGCGTGTCGGCGGGCACCCGATTTCTCAAGGAACGGCCCGAGCACCACCTCTTCGCGTGCGCACGCCCCGGGCGTCGTCGTCCAGCTCCACCCGAAGCCGCGCGCATCCGTCCGCGTCGAAAGCCACCACACCCGCAGCTTCCGCGTCACCCGGTCATGCAAACCCGGATCGAGCTGGCCCGCCGCGTCCATGAACAGCAGGTCTGCCTCGAACATCGAACCGGCGGGCGCAATCTCGCAGACCTCGGCTGTTTCGCGCAGATCGCTCACTCCCTCAGCCCCCGGCCCGAGCCGCTGGGCCGCAAACGAGCGCATGTCCCCCGTCGAAGCCAGCGCCACCACCGCGCCGCCCTGGCCCAAAACGCACACGACCCCGTGCGAGGACGGGATCGTGTCGAGTTTCGGTTCGTCAAGACCGCTCGTCAGGTCAAGCCGATTTGTCCAGCGCCGTATCACCAAAGCAGGCCGCGCTCCCGGTCAGAGCCCGCGGGCCTTCTTCTCCGGCAGGACCATGCCCCGCAATTCCGCCTCAAAGGCGATCTTGCCGTCCATGATCCCCTGAGCAGCCGCGATGTACCCACGCCCGCCGAACTTCACCTCTTTGACGAGGAAATACAGATCATCGCCCACGGTGACGCTGTTGCGGAAAACACACTCGTTGATCCGCAGGAACGCCGCCGGCGATGAGATGCCCCGCCGGAAG
>CAXBOF010000078.1:0-7261 GCA_963977205.1 uncultured Phycisphaera sp.
GTCAGAGGTGATGAACGTTTTGTTCGGAATGATCAGTTCCTTGCGTTCCCAGTCGGTGATCGTGGTCGCGCGCATACGGATGCGGGTGACCGTGCCGGTGACATTGCTGACCGTGACGGTGTCGCCCATGCGTACAGGCCGCTCGGCGAGGATGATCAGGCCCGAGACGAAGTTGGCAAAGATTTCCTGCAACCCGAACGCGAGCCCGAATGTCAACGCGGCCGCCAGCCACTGCACATTCGACCACGCCAGCCCCATCGTCGCCGCTGCTACCAGCACGCCGATGATCGCGATCAGATAGCGCATCACGGTCGAGAGCGCGTACCGGCTGCCAGAGTCCAGCGGCAAGCGCTGCAGCACAACAATCTCAACCAGACCCGGCACGTTGCGGAACGAGGCCCAGGTCGCGATCAGAACGACAAGTGCGAGACCGAGGTCCGCAAGCGTGATCGAAACCTCGGGAATTATGTCGATTCCGCTGCCGCTCGAATCACCCTGGGAGAGACCGGGAGCCATGCCGGACATCAGATCTGATGAGCCGTTGCTCTCAGAAGCAGAAGCGTTGTTCGACGATGTGGGCTTTGAAATCTCGCTGATCGTCGATGCTTCGCCGTCGGTGATCCTGATCTCGGGCAGGAGCTGCACACGATCGAGCATCCGCAGCGCTGGCAACGCCTGCGCCCAGATCAGATAAAGCCCGAGCACGACCGTCACCGTCGAGGCGGCCCGGAAAAGCTGTCTCGTCTGCTGACTCAGTGCGGGCAGGTCGACTTTGTCCTCATCCAGCGGCGGGGCCTCGGCCAGCGGCTCGCTGCCAGAATCCTGCTCAGATTCCGCATCGGCGGCCGCCTGTTCACGCTTGCGGCGTGCATCCTCGACAGCCACCCTGCGGCGAGCGATAAACAGCCAGCGCAGCATCACGCCGTTAAGAATGATGAGCACCATCGTCAGAATGAGCGATTGCTCCAGTTTCGATTCGAGTTGCACCGCGGTGTAGTGAAAGCCGGCCCAGCTCAGGACCGCAAAGGCGATCGGCAGCAGAAACGCAAGCGGGTACCAGACGAACCTGAGCCTGACGAGTATCCCGCTGGCATTGTCTTCGACGAATCGCTTGAGCACGACGCCGTGCGGCTTGAGCACCCGGCGAAGAAATGCAGCCAGCGCCACCAGACCAACCGTGAACGAGATACGCCCGAGCGAGGCGTTGTACGCGTCCTGATTCTCGAACTCGAACGCGGATACGAGCACCTGTGCCGTTGTCACCACCGGCATCAGCCAATGCAGGTGGAAGCGGAGTGTGCTGATCGCAAGCGCAGGCCAACGGAAATGCGCCTCGGCTAGCCCCCGGCTGCGGAGGGTCTGCCGCAGAAACATCAGCGGGTAAAGCAGGTAGGCGCCGTCTCGAAGGCCCGCCCCGATGGCCTGGGCCACACGAGTCTGGTCGATCGGCCTGCCAAGCACCCACCCGATCGCCCAGAGCGTGACCGGGATGGTCAGCGCCCGGATGAACGTCCAGAAGAACGCTTCGAGTGTGTGCGTGTAAGCATCGGTGTTGTACCGCGAAACAAGCTCGCCAAGATGACCGATCCGTCTGCGCACACGAACCTGCGGAAGCCAGACGAGTGCGATGAGCAGCGCCACACCCGAGAGGCTCACCCAACTCCGCCGGGCGTGCGTGGCGAGGGATTCAAGCGAGTCCAGCCATGCCGACGGGCTGAGCAGCCAGGCGGTCGCGCCGCGCACATCGTCTACCCGGAGCAGCCGATCACCCGCGATGCTGCGCACCCAGAAAATGCGTTCCTCGATGAACGAGCGGTACCGGCCCGTCAGTGTCAGCTTCTCGTGCAGCGCCCCGTTGAGATCGACAGCGGCATCGAAGTACGACGAAGTATCCGCCACGAGGCTGTCCAAGAGATCCCGGCGAGCGATCACCAGTTCGCGGGCAATCGATTCGACCTGAGCTACATCCGCGGGCATCTCCTCGGGGGGGATCTCTAAGAGCAGGTCGTCGACGACATTGTCGACCTCGCCGGTGACAGCTCGCTCTTCCTGGAGTTCGATCAGCCTGAACTCGGCGTCCTCAAGACTTTCCTGCGACCTGCGAACCCTGCGGCGAAGCTCACTCTCCTCGGGGAGGTCGTCGTACTGCTTGCGGAGTTGCAAACCGGTGGCCCGGTTGAGCCCGGCCGCGTCGAGTCTTCGCTGCAGCGAAGCGAAGCGCGAACGCCATTGGGATATTTCCGCGTTGACCTGCGATACCTCGCTTGTCGCCTTGTCGATCTGCGTCGCTTCGCCCTGGTCACTCACGCGCTGACTGGCGCGGTCGGCGGTTTCCTGCGCGTACGCCTGGAGCACCGGGTGCTGACGGGCTGCCTCGATGCTCTGTCGTCTCGCGTCCTGGGCCGCCTTCTGTGCCTCCGCCTCGCGCCTTTGCTTGGCTGCGTTCTGGAGCGCCTCAACCTCCGCCTCAAGAGTTGAGACTCGCCGCTTTGCCTGGTCACGCCTTGCAGGCAGCAGATCACGCCTGGCGTCGTAGCTCGTCAGCTCGGCCTCGAGCGAACCGATCTCCCGCTGCAGCGCCATCTCGGTCGCTTGACGGAGCTGTCTGCGTGCTTCAAGCGATGTCGGGGATTCGTCATCCCTTGCCTGCACCACAGACTCGGCCTGCAGATCGGTCAGTCGCTTCCGCAGGGCCGAGAGCAGCTCGGGGATCGCCGCCCGCCGCTCCAGTCGTCGTCCTTCTTCCGTCTGAAGCTCCGCCAGCGACTGGCGCGCAGAAGCAAGATCCGAAGTCGCTTGCGTGAGCGACTGCTCTACCTGCTGCAGCGAGGCATCGGCGGGGATCTCGATTTTGGGCTTCTCGGTTTGTGTCGCGACCTCGCTCTGGATCGAGGCCAACTGGGCCGTGGCGGCCGCGGCAGCCTCGCGGTATTTCCGCACCTCCTCTGAGAGGTTCTCGGCCCGCTTGGCCTGATCGAGCGCCTTGGTCAGCGTCTGGCGGATTTCAGTACGGGCCGATTCGTCGAGGTCCGGGACGGCGTCGAGCGCATCGATTTTCGACTGGAGCTCAGACGAGGTCACCACAGGCTTCAGGGATGCCGGCGGGATCAACAGGCGACCCTGACCCGCGGCAGTGGCCGCGGGCGCGAGAATCAGGAGCAGAAAGAGAACGGTCCATTTGGCGTGGCGCATCGGGTGATTCTAGCGAGATTGTGCGCATAACCCCGGCCCTACCAAAGGGCTGTGAGGAAGCTCCTAGAATGATGCTCACCCACGGAGCCGAACTTGTCCAAACCAGATTCATTGATCCGCATCGGTTGGCGCGAGCGCGTCGATCTGCCCGACTGGGATCTCTCAGGCGTGCGGGCCAAGGTGGATACCGGCGCGCGCACAAGCGTGATCGACGTCGCCGAGATCCAGCACATTGGAGAGGGGCGTGTCCGTTTCGAGGTGGTCTGGCGCCACTCGCCCGTGCGGCTCACGAAGTGGGTCGAGGCCGACGCCGTGCGCACAAGCCGCGTCAAACCGAGCACGGGCGAACTCCAGGAGCGGGTCGTGTGCAAAACACTGCTTCGGGTGGGTGAGCACGAGCAAGAGATCGAGATCGGTCTGGTTTGTCGGAAGAACATGCGCTGCCGGATGCTCATCGGGCGCAAGGCATTGTCGGGGCTCTTTCTGGTGGATCCGTCGCGGGCTCACCTGCTTACAAAGCGTCGGCCAAGAAAGGAACGCCCATGAAACTCGCGATCTTGTCGATGGCTCCCAAGTGCTACAGCTCGCGCCGGCTCATACAGGCCGCCGAGGAGCGGGGCCACTGCGCCATCGAGCTCGAAGAGGGCGAGCCGGACCTGTTCTACCGATCCAAGGAGCTGCCTGAATTCGATGCGGTACTTCCACGCATCGGCGCCTCGATCACGTACTTCGGCACAGCCGTCGTCCGCCAGCTCGAGCAGATGGATATCTACACGCCCAACACCGCCAACGGCATCACCAATTCTCGCGATAAGCTCCGCTCGCTGCAGATCCTGAGCCGACACGACATCGGCATCCCGCATACCACCTTTGTGCGCGACCGCAAGGACGTGCTCCCGGCGATCGAGCGCATCGGCGGCGCGCCGGTCATCATCAAGATCCTCGAAGGCACGCAGGGTGTGGGGGTGATCCTCGCCGAGACGACCAAGGTCGCCGAGGCGATCATCGAGACGATGCAGAGCGCCAAGCAGAACGTGCTCGTGCAGCACTTTGTGAATGAGAGCAAGGGCAAGGACATCCGCGCATTCGTGATCGGCGACACCGTTGTCGCGGCCATGCGCCGCGTGGCTCAGGGCGACGAGTTCCGCAGCAATGTCCACCGCGGCGGGCTGGCCGAGGCTGTCGAGCTCGACGATGTCTACAAGGAAACCGCGGTCCGAGCCGCCCAGATCATGGGCCTGCGCGTCGCGGGCGTCGACATGCTTGAAGGAAAGAACGGGCCACAGATCATGGAGGTCAACTCCTCGCCCGGCCTCGAAGGCATCGAGGGGGCGACGGGCCTTGATATCGCCGGCGCGATCGTGGAGTACATCGCCAACCAGGTGAACTTCCCCGAGATCGATATCCGCCAGCGGCTGACCGTCTCCAAGGGCTACGGCGTCGCGGAGCTGCTCATCCCCGAAGGCTCCAAGCTCGTGGGCCAGACCATCGGCGAATCGGGCCTGCGCGAGCGCGATGTTCTGGTTCTCAATCTCCACCGCGGGACATCGGTCTACTCGATTCCCAGAAGCTCCCGGGTGCTCGAGGCCGATGATCGATTGCTCTGCTACGGCAGACTGGATGACATGCGCGACCTCGTTCCCGCCAAGAGGCGGCGGAGGCGTTCGATCAAGGCACAGAAGCTCGACCCGACACGACTGGCCGAGCTGGAGTCCGATTCATGACAACCCGTGATCCCGATCAGGGCAGCTGGTTCGGCACCCGCGTCGAGCCTGGCGAGAACGCATCCGTCCGCATGTCGGTCGGCGAGAGCTACCTGGGCGTCAACATCACCATCCCCCTGCACGTCTGGCGCGGCAAGGAACCGGGGCCGACGATGCTCGTCACCGCGGCTGTCCACGGCGACGAGATCAACGGCACGGGCGTTATCCGGCACATCATCCGAGAGCACCCATTCGATCTCGCGGCCGGCACGCTCGTACTCGCGCCCGTTGTCAACATCATGGGGTTCGAGCGGCATTCGCGCTACCTGCCCGATCGGCGCGACCTCAACCGGTGCTTCCCCGGTTCAGCCCACGGCAGCCTCGCAAGCCGACTCGCGCATGCGTTCTTCGACGGTGCTGTGAAACGCGCCGACTACTGCATCGACCTTCACACAGCCGCCCTTCGGCGCACAAACTTCCCCAACGTGCGCGCGGATATGTCAAACCCGAAGCTCGCCGAGTTCGCACGGGCATTTGGGGCCGAGCTCATCGTCGATGGCAAGGGCCCCAAGGGCTCGCTCCGCATCAGCGCGTGCAAGAACGGCTGCCAAACGCTCATTCTCGAAGCGGGCGAGGTCTGGAAGGTAGAGCCCGCGGTCGTCGAGTACGCGCACCGGGGAATCAGCAACTGCCTCAAGTTCCTCGGCATGATTCCCGGCAAACCCCGCAGGCCCGCCTATCGCATCGAGACGGATGCGACCAGCTGGGTCCGCGCGACCCAGGGCGGATTCCTGCAGTTCCACGTCACGCCGGGCGACATCGTCGACAAGGGCCAGCCCATCGCCACCAACACCAACCTCCTCGGCGATGAGCAGCACGTGCTCCGCGCGCCCCGCGATGGCATCATCCTGGGTATGACGACACTCCCTAGCGTCTCGCCGGGCGATCCGGTCTGCCACATCGCGTATCCGACTTCGGGCGTGCTCGACAAGGCCGAGCGTGCGGTGCTCAAGCTCGATGAGGATTCACTCCACGAGCGCGTCCGCGACGATCTGGCCCGCAGCATGCACACCACCGAGCACGAGGAACAGGCCGAAACTGACTGACCCCCACGCCGACCTCTCTCAACCGCCCCGGTTACCGGCCTTTCCCTGCTCGCCTATCTCCCAAGCCGATTCTTCGGCCCACTTCCCGTCCGCCCGCTCATCCTGTATGTTGTGGGATCAGACCCAACACTTGCGCGGAATGACAATGAATACAGAGAACGCCAATCATTACGACGTCGCCATTATCGGCGGAGGACCCGCGGGCACGACGGTCGCGGCCCTGCTGCGCAAGTACAACCCCAATCTTTCCGTGATCATCATCGAAAAAGAGAAGTTTCCCCGCGAGCACGTCGGCGAGAGCCAGCTCCCATTGATCAGCGGCATCCTCGATGAGATGGGCGTTTGGGAAAGGGTTGAGGCCGCCGGCTTCCCGATCAAAATCGGGGTGAGCTACACGTGGGGCAAGCAGAACGAGCCATGGGAGTTCGACTTCTACCCCGCCGAGGAATTCCTCGACGAGCCGCGCCCCGCCAAATATGCGGGTCAACGGCTCTCGACGGCCTTCCAGGTCGAACGCTCGATCTACGACCAGATACTGCTTCGGCACGCCGAGCAGCTCGGTACAACCGTCCGCGAGGGAACCGCTGTCACAGATATCAGTACTGAAAGCGACCGCATCACGGGCTTTACGCTGTCTTCCGGTGAATCGGTCACCGCGACGCACTACGTCGACGCATCCGGGCACGTCGGATTGATGCGAAGGAAGATGGGTGTCGAAACCGACGCCCCAGAAGAATTGCGAAACGTCGCGTTCTGGGATTACTGGGACAACGCCAAGTGGAAAGTCGAGATCGGCGTGGGCGGCACACGCGTGTATGTGCGGAGTCTGCCGTTCGGCTGGATCTGGTTTATCCCGCTCGGCCCGACCCGCGCAAGCGTGGGGTTGATCTGCCCGTCGGACTACTACAAATCACAGGGACTCTCGCCCCGCCAGCTCTATGACAAAGCCCTGGCGATGGAGCCGGATATCACCGGCCTGCTCGCCGATGCCCAAAGCGAACTCAAGGGCGAATCCGTTAACACGACAAAGAACTGGTCGCACCTCGCTTCCAGACTCGTCGGTGAGAACTGGTGGCTCTGCGGCGAATCGGCCGGCTTTGCGGACCCGATCCTCGCTGCGGGCATGACGCTCGCCCACTCGTCCGCGCGCGAGGTCGCCTACTCGATTCTTGAAATCGAAAGCGGCGTTCCCGATACAGAATGGATCCGAAAGCGGTACGACGAGAAGAACCGCAGGAACATCAAGCAGCACATCCGCTT
>CAXBOF010000079.1:0-7240 GCA_963977205.1 uncultured Phycisphaera sp.
GGGCATCCGGGAAGGAGCGTTGTTCTTCTGGCTCCTGCGTGAACGCAAGACCGAGTTCATCACTCAGCACGACGAGGACGGGGCGGCGCTCAGAATCCGGGAACTCAAGAACGGGCATCGTGGCCAGAGGCCGAGCTGGATGCAGCCCGAGCAGCAGGGGGGGCAGGGGCATAGATCTGTGGCACCCGAGCCAGCACCGTTCAGCGAGCAGGAAAGGTTCGTCGCGGCGTGTCTTCGCCTCGCACAGCAGCGGGGGATCACCGATCCGTACATCGTTGTCAGGCAGGCGAAGGATTGGACTCGCGACGAGTGGCAAGACGAACTGGAGGCGTTTAACACCGCTCAGCAGGCGAGATGGACGGCTGCCAGCAAAGACCCGCATGCTCGATGAATTCGACCCGATCAGGCGCATTCTCGATTCCACACACGCCCAATCCGTCTGGGAGCATCAACCAAAGTGATTCGATTTGGAACTCGATCTTCATCCAGGCGTCCAACCTGAGTGGCTGGAGAGACCAAGCACGGCCGGCTCATAACCTGTTTGTGGTGCCAATGGTCGCAAAATCATGGTTATCCGAGAAGATCGTGGCAGAATTCTGGTGTACGTCGCAACTGTTTGTATGGATTGTGTTAGCATTGCTCCAGATGTCCGGTTGTCGGGCATCGGTTTCCGATTTGGAGAAAGGAATTTGCAATGCGACAGGAAGTAAATGGAGGATCGGGGTCAATAGCAAGAGGCATTATCGCAGTAAGCATGATGGCTGCTACGGGAATGGGTACTGCCAACGGGCAACCCGTTCCAATTCCGTCCTTCGCCGGACCATATGAATTTAGCGCTCCGGCAGAACCGGGAGTACTTGCGGCGACTCCACACGGGTTTGATCTTGTTGGCACTGGAACTAGCCAGGTTCCCGATGGTTTTGCGGAGGTAGCCGTCGCAGATGAAGTTGGTGGAGTTGTCCAGGTATATCGCAATCAAAACCTATGGGATTCTCTAACACCTCAACTTTCACTAGAGCCGTGGTATCTGGTTGATGTGTTTGATGACTTGGGGATTACTACAGATCTAAGTGGCACAGACCGGATCACGCAGATTCAACTTGTTGACATGACTGGTGACTTAATCCCGGATCTCGTCGTATCAGCATTTTCACAAGAAACGGTTGGCAGCGAATTAGTTCAATATGGACATATCGCAGTATTCCAAGCTACTACAGACCCTGTTTTTACTGACCGGGTTACTGGTTTTGTCTACCGGAGTGACTTGGTTCTCGATCTCCCGGCTACAGGATTTACTGTAGCGGATTACAACAAAGATGGACGACCTGACGTGCTCGCTTCGTGTGTAAACGCAGACGGAGACCCCTCGCTCGATGCGGCTCGCGTGTTTGTTGCTCGAAATGATGTTGACGGTGCAGGCGCTGGCGTTTTGTATCGATTGTCTGATCAGGGGTATCCGTCTACTTTTCACCCCTCTACTAGTGTTGTTGCCGGGGAGTTTAGCTTAGTACATCTCTTCCCTGGTTCGGGAACCACGTTGGACTTTGTGACATTCGGTGGATCCGCGGCACCAGAGAGCGGCGACGGACCGCTTGCTGTCGGGCGTGGCACAGGAACGGGTAGTTTTGGATTTCATGTGAGTTCAAAGCAGGGTACAGATTGCGGTGGTGCCGATATTCCCGGGCTTTCTTACGGAGCAGACCTAATTCTCGATGACCTGAAACCACTGGTTTTATTCGATCCGTTTGCCAGCGCTGACCAGTCACTAGCAACCAATATATCGAGCTCTGCCCTGCGAATAATCCATAACCGCCCAAAGACGGGGGCATTCTATCACCTCTGTAATGGTTCTGGTGCTGCGGATTATTATGTTGTAGACAACTGTTCGACCGGAGGCGTGCCGCCCATTCCTCCATCTGCTCAAACAGCGTCATATCTGACAAGCGGCAATTTGAATGGAGACACATACGACGATCTCGTTCATCTATCACCCAGCAACGCGAAGGCTACTTTTCTTCTTGGTCGTGGCACTCCAGATGCGAATAACAGAATACTCCAGTACATTTGCGGGAGTCCGCTGTATGAGCTCACAGATCACGACGGTGGCATTAGTGGGGACAGCGATTATGACAAGGCTATATGCGCCGATCTGGACAACGACGGGTTTGATGAGATCATTATATCAAGATATTCCAGGCAATCGATGAACCCAAATACTTGGTCGTTCTTTGTGTATCATAACACTACAGGACCAAGCGAGTAGTTTTTGACAAATCAAATGCCCGTGGAGGTAAATCTTCATGGGTATATTAATGAGGATTATATCATGAATAATATTATGTATATATCGCTTCTGATGTGCGTATGCTTAGACGCGACTGCTCAGCCATCTATCGTTTCAACGGGCTCGCCGCCCGGAGCGGCGAGCAGTTCGGCGTTTCGCGCCTCGCCCGACGGGCAATACGTTGTTGGAGACTCATTTGTCGGTGGAGACATCGTACCATTCGTGTGGTCTCGTGACGATGGTCTCGTGACGATCGAAGTTCCAACAACGGGATACAACTACACGGGCGGTACGATCTCGCACGACGGTCGTTTCGTGACAGGCACATATAGCCTTGATGGCGGACTCGGCTCTGCGGGCTATGTCTGGTCTCAGGAAACCGGTGTTATTCAACTTGGATCGCTACCCGGAGGCAACATGTCTACCGGCGTGGGGTTTGTCGGAAACACAAGTGATTTTGCGATTGGATCGAGCACCGTTGGATACACAACGACGGGACAAAATTTGTTCCGCCCAGTGAAGTGGACATTCGACGGCGGGCTTGAGGAGTTGCCGATCCCGACGGCATCAGACGCAAAGTACAGTAGCTATGCGAGTTATATCCTGAACGATGGACGTATTTTTATCTCAGCAAATTCGGGCAAGTGGTTGTGGTCAGAAGACGCAGGCTTCGAGCATCTTCCAGGAGCGAGTGAAGGTATGCGGATGATCAGCGCCAATGGGGATTTTATGGCAGGCGAGGCGAGCAATCACCCGGTCAGCGGATTTGCAGCACCGGCATACTGGACAAGAAATGAAGGAGTTGTTCATCTTCCTATTCTAGAGCCAGACGACTTTGGGCAATTATACGGAATGAACGATGACGGGTCTGTCATAGTCGGGAAGCTCAAGTCAAAAGAAGTAATCTGGATCAATCAAGGAAGGCCGATCCTTATCGAGGATTATGCCACGAGCATCGGTGTAGACATGACGGGCTGGAACATTCTCGGTATTTGGGATATCTCAGAAGACGGTTCGACGATAGTGGGGCAAGCTCGCTTCCAGGGGCGTGTCGAGGGCTTTGTCTTGACCATTCCAGCGCCGCCATCAGTAATTCCACTTGCAGCACTCGGTCTTTGGGCGAGCCGGCGTCGCCGGTCACCCGGGCCTGTCTAGCGACCACTCGGTGTTTCATCCGGGTTATAAATCTTAGTCATTGAGTTCGTCCTTTCAGTGCTTCCGACCAGACGATGCACGCTATCACGGCGGGCGTCGTCCCAAGGACAATGGCGGTTTCCACGTCGTGGACCCTCCGCAATTCTTCTTGTGCCGCCAAGAGCCCTTGTCTCCGTGACGGGCGCTTGGCATCGGTCATCAGCAACAGAAAGGAAACGACCATGACAACTCAGAAGAACAAGCCCATCGACACCCTCCGCGACGGCGCAGTGAAGGCGACGATCTGGAAGAACCCCGGCGGAGAGGGCAGACCAGACTTCTACAGCGTCAGTCTCACGCGGACCTGGAAGGACGACAAGGGCGACTACCACGACAGCGACTCGTTCACCGGGACGGATCTGCTCATCGCCTCGCGGCTCGCCGGCGAGGCGTACACCCGGGTCTCCGAGCTGCGTCGGCGGGACCGCAGGGCCCGAGAAGAGGCCGCCGCGTAGATCCGAGAGGGCCGCTCCGCTGGAAGTGGGGCGGTTTTTCTTGACAAGAATGCACCAACTATGGCATCCTAAACGTACAACCAAGCGTACAACTACCGATGAGGACACCATGACCCGAACCAATGACATCACGACCGCCAGCGACTACCGCAGCCACCAGAGCGAGACGCACGCCAAGCTCCGGGAGACCGGGCGGCCGATTTTCATCACCAACCGGGGCAAGCCCGAGGCGGTGCTCCTGAGCCCGGAGGCCTACGACGAGCTGCTCGACCAGGCCCAGCTCCCCGAGATCCTCGCATCGATCCGCCAGAGCGAGCGAGACCTCGCCGAGGGTAAGGGTGTTGACGCGTTCGACGCTCTCAAGCAGATCGCCGCGCGTGCCGGCGTGACGCTCGACCGGTGACCTACAGCATCACATTCAGCCCCGGTGTCGAGGCCCTGATCCTGGATCAGGCGCTGCATCTCCGCTCAGAGGGAGCCGGAGAGGCCGTCGTGCTGGGATGGCTCACAGGGCTCTACGGCCTGCTCGAAACGCTGCGTGACTATCCCAGGCTCTACCCGAAGGCAGAGCTGGTCTCCAGCTCGATCGGCTACGAGGTCCGCCGCCTGAACCACGGCGCGTACGCCGCGTTCTACAGGGTCCATGACGACCGCCGCGCCGTCGAGGTCGTCGATTTCCGCCATGGTCGCAGGCGTCCGCTCGGCGAAGATCCCGAGACCGACGATGGGTAGTCGCGTAGATCGATATGCAAACCTGATCGAGTGATACCACCGTGTGCGGATCATACGCAGCCGGTGTTGAAGTTCGCGATCCAAGCGGAGAAGTCTGACGGGGTGCAGTTCCCATCGAAGTTCTGATCGCAGCCGTGGCTGTTCGTGTTAAACGCATTGATCCAGGCTGCGAAATCTGCCGGCGAAACAGCCCCGTCTCCATTCACATCGGCGGGGCAGTCGATGATGAGTGTTGCTGTCAAAAGCGTGGTGAACGCGATGGAATCATCGTCCGGAACGTGGATCGTGTGGAGGTTGTAGTCGAATAGCGAGCCGTCTAGCAGGATCGCCACCAGCTCCTTGCTCTCACGCGCCGTGATCACAAACCGCTCATTGGGGACGAGCTCGATCTCCTCCCCCTCGATGGACAAGCTGCGCACATACAGGTTGACCGTTGAGAGGGCTCCCGCGCTGAACTCGGGCCCGATCTCGCCCCCGGAGATATCCGCAATGGCGCCAGCGTGCAGGCCGAATCGGGAGCTGATGGAGCCCCCCGAGATTGTCGCGAGCGAGGTCACGTTGAACTCGCCCGAAGCGGTCCCGGATGTAATATTGAAATCCACGTTCTCGCCGAAAGTGGGGCTCCATCGGAGGATGCCGCCCAGCACGTTGACTTCTGAGTCGCCGGATATCCGACTTTGGGAACCGAACTCACCGCCCTCGTAGAGGTTGAGGACGACGTTTTTCACCCGGCTTGGATCAGAAAGCCGGCTGTGAAATATACCTCCGTCCCGGATATTGAACGTCGTGCCCTGCAGGTCGTAGTGGGGGACCGGTCCTGACGCGGGTTCATCGCCGCTGATCGCGCTCACGGCACCACCATCGAGGATCTCGAACACAGCGTCTTCCCCGAGCACGAACGCCTGGCCGTTGAAGTTCCCCGTGTCAAGGTGATCCCTCGTGAGCACCTGACCGCTGCCGACAACCACGGTCTGCGCCGCCGCGATGTGTCCTGAACTCGCAATACCTGCCGCGCACAGCAGCGCCCCAATACGGTAGTTAAATTGTGTCATGATGTGTTCTCCCGGAAACGGCGGTCGAATGACCTACAGAGGCCTATACGTCGTCCGAGAACCTCTGGTTCCGCCGAACGGACAGAGCTGGTCGGGAAGGTTGACCGCGACGCACGAGAACAGGCTGCGTAGCTCCATTCATCCACCGGCCCCGTGTGTCCGCGGGGTCGGTCGTTCTTGGTCAAAAAAACTACCCCAATCTGGAAAATTTGTGCGAAATCGGGCTTTCTGTGCATACATACCAGAGAGGCACCACGGTGCTCCCGGAACGTCGGAAGTACGTTACTTTCGGGGCTGGGAGCAGACAGGAGATGCCAATGAACAGAGGAGGTAGCAGGCATGAAGATCAAATTTCGCTTCAGCCTGGAGTGCTCAGCGAAGCTCGCCCCGCCATGGGCGGCAGTAATTGCAGCATTCCTCGGCATCCGCTAACCCGGAGCCCGTGACGGTCGCTCTACCGGGCGACCCGTCGCAATTACACGCCTCAGTTTCTATTGTCGGCGTCGAGTAGCTCCGGGTGCTTCTTCAGGAGATTCCAAGCCCAAGGCTGCATATTGAAGGGGAACGTCAAGCTCCCAGCGTGCGACAGGTTCGAGGCTTGGAACAACACCCCTTGTAGACGCAGCCCAGACGCTACACCATGAGACATCGGAAACGATTGGGTCTTGGTGTCTTGCTCGATGTACTCACGGAGAAGGAGCTTCTCGTCCGTTGACAGATTGCGCAGCACAGCCATGTAGTTCCGGTTGGTGTAGAAGTGCTTCGTGATCAGCTCTGCGATATTGATGACTAGCAGCACGCTCATCAGCAACGCGACCATGAAGCAGTACGACCGGATCACGTTGACGAGATCGAGAACGCCCAGCCATGAAGACCACGATGGCGGGAGTATGACAACGGCCAGCGAGGCGACGAACAGGGCGAACTGAATCTGCCAGGACAGGCGGACGGCATCGAGGATGGCCTTGATCCAAGTTGCAGCGAGCGAGCTCATTATGGAAGGGTAGTGATTGGCTCACCTACTTGTGGACGGCTGGCCCCCCTATCGCCGATGACCGTAGCACATAACGTCGTTTATGTGCTACGGTAGGGGGTGTTCGATTTGGACTCTGTTCAGCTCGAAGAGTGAATGCAAAACGAAGCTCGTTTGGCAGCCAAGTGAGGTCGTTCAATCTTTGCGTCTAATGGACTGTGGGCCACGGTGGTTCACCTACTGCTGAACGGAGCCAGCCCCATGAGCAAGCACAAGAAGAAACGAATGCCATCGACCACCCGCAACCATCTATCGCTCGATCTGCCTTGGTGCCGATTCAACCTAGAGACGCCGTCGTCCTGGGTCTTCCTGTCGGCATTCGTCATTGCTGCCACCCTGATCTGGAGTCTGTCATGACCAACCAGCTCGCTACCACAAGATCTTCTTTCCTACTGCCCCCGAGCATCGGCGCGATGGGCGATGACGCGGCTGCGGCCTTCATCGACTTCTTCACCGCCCAGATCAGGAACGAGAACACGCGGGCGGCCTA
>CAXBOF010000080.1:0-7200 GCA_963977205.1 uncultured Phycisphaera sp.
ACCCGCGCCGGGCGCCACGTCCTTGAGCCGCCGCGACATCGACTGCGCGATCTCGATCGCCGGGCGCGACGCGTCGATCCCATGCACCTCAACAGCCCGCCCCGACGCGACAAGTTGAGCCGCCAAGAGCCCCCCGCCGCAGCCCACATCCAGCACCCTCGAACCTTCGGGCACCTGCCGGGTCAGAAGCCCAAGCGGGCAGATCCGGTGCCGGTGCCTCTGGATGAACCTCGTCAGGATCGGCCCGTCCGGGTACAGCCGGCGCGCCAGCTCGGCATCCCTCAAGCCGGCAGGCACGCTCTGCGTCGGGTTGCTCGCCGTCGTCGTCATCCACTGCCCTGTGTGTGATCGGAACCAACCTCAGAGCCCGCCGCCCCGACACCGCGTTTTCAGAGGCCAAGCCCCAGAGGCCAAGCTTAGGAACCCGGCCCCTCCCCTGATCAGTCGGCCCGCACGCCCCTAACCTTCATTATGAGCCACGATTTCACGCCGCCCCACCTCAGAACAACCCAGACCGACACCTCCATCACCGATCTGGCGGGCAAACGCGTCATCGTCACCGGTGGCGCCGGCTTCCTCGGAGCCGTCGTCGTCCACAAGCTCCGCGAGCGTGGCGTCTCCGAAATCTTCATCCCCCGCCGGAGCGACTACGACCTCACCACCGAAGAGGCCTGCACCCGCCTCTACGACGACGCCAAGCCCGACGTCGTCATCCACCTCGCCGCCGAGGTCGGGGGCATCGGCGCCAACCGCGACAACCCGGGGCGCTACTTCTACGCCAACATGGCCATGTCAATGCACCTCATCGAACAGGCCCGAGTCCGCAACCTCGACAAATTCGTCCAGGTCGGCACCATCTGCGCCTACCCCAACAACACGCCCGTGCCCTTCACCGAGGAGAATCTCTGGGAGGGCTACCCGGAAGAAACCAACGCTCCCTACGGCGTCGCAAAGAAGGCCGCCATGGTCATGCTCGACGCATACCGCATGCAGTACAACCTCAAGTCCTCGTACGTCCTGCCCGTCAATCTCTACGGCCCGCACGACAACTTCAACCTCCACTCCTCACACGTCATCCCCGCGCTCATCCGCAAATGCGTCGAAGCCAAAGAACGCGGCGACAGCACGATCGAAGTCTGGGGCACCGGGAGCGCCAGCCGCGAGTTCCTCTACGTCGACGACGCCGCCGAGGGCGTGGTCCGCGCCACCGAGATGATGAACGAGCCCGTCCCGATCAACCTGGGCGCCAGCTTCGAGATCAAGATCAAGGACCTTGTCGAACTCATCGCCCGCCTCACCGGCTTCGCAGCCAACGCCGAGGAACTATCGAGCAAGATCCGCTGGGACGCCACCAAACCCGACGGCCAGCCCCGCCGCTGCCTCGACACCAGCCGCGCCAAGAAACTGCTGAACTGGCAAGCCGAAGTCGGCTTCGAGGAAGGCCTCACCCGCACCATCGAGTGGTTCCGCAAACACCACAAGGACGCCGGGGCGAGGATGTAAACCGCGCACGAAGTCGGTCATCACGTCCAGCACCTGCTCGGCACAACCGACCGCGTCCACACCGCCAAGGGCCGAGTCCCCGAAGCCGAGTACAACAACCTCTCGGTCCGCCTCGAACTCCAGGCCGATTTCTTCGCAGGCGTCTGGGCACACCACGCGCAAGAGCGCTGGAACATCCTCGAGCCGGGCGACGTCGAAGAAGCCATGAACGCAGCCGCCGCCGTCGGCGACGACCGACTCCAGACGCGCAGCCAGGGATACGCCGTCCCCGACTCCTTCACCCACGGCTCATCCGCCCAGCGCGTCCGCTGGTTCCGCAAAGGCTTCGAGTCCGGCGACCTGAACCTCGGCGACACCTTCTCCGCAGGCGATCTCTAACTTCGACCCACAGCGGAAGAGCAACTTCTTCAAGCACTTGCTGCACAAGCCTGCGCACCCGCTCTCACGGCTGCGCAGGCGCATCGACTCAGCCCTTCACGTCCTTCATCGAAGCGCCAAAGTTGATATGAAACGGCTGACCATCCATCACGATCGCCGGCACGGACTCCACACCCACGCGCTCGGCCTCGGCGATCCGGTCTCTCGTCTCACCCAGATGCACGAACTCGACCTCATACCCGTTCCCGTCGATCGCCCTGGCGACCGTCTCCTCAGCCTGCACACACACCGGGCAACCCGCGTGATAAAACACTGCTTTCTTCATAGCATTTCCTTTCTGTCTCATACCAAACTGAACAACATCACAAACTAGAAATCGCCCTCGTTGACGTACGGGTAGCTCCACAGGATCGCCTGGAGCGTCACGCTCTTGACCCATGCCGCGTGCATCTTCTCGACCTCTTCCGCGGAGTGATCACCCCGCTCGAGGAACGGCCGAAGCGTCGTCGTCACCGGCACCGTCAGTGCCTGGATATACCGGAACGGCACCTGATCCACCGCATTCGCGCCGTCCGTCTTGTTCTTGCCCACGCTGTGGTGCCGCCGACCGATCTCGAACTGGTAATCCAGCCACGCCTGATCGAACTTGGCGTCGGCCGTATCCAGCACCCAGCGCTCAAACCGCGCCCGCACGCGCTCGAGGTACGCCGCGTCCACTTCGCCCGCCTCGCTCGAGAACGACGCGAGCAAGTGCGGGTTGGCGCCCACGAACCCGTACCACACGCCCACAAGCTCGGCCACGTTCGGTTCGAGCACCTCGCGCGACATCCGCAGATACTTCTCGTCCTCGGCCGTCAGCAGCAAGGACTTCTTGATGAGTTCAAGCTCGTCCAGCGAGATCGGCGCTCTGGGCACCTCGCGCTGGCCGAGCGTGTACCCCGGGATCTCCGGCTGAACGGACCGCGCCACCGGGGCGGTGGACAGCTCTCCTGTTTGAGTGGGTGCGCCCCCGGAGCAGGCCCCCGCGACCGCGAGCGAACAAAGCGTCGAACCGAGCAAAATTGAACCGAGCGTGATTGAACCGAGCATGGTTGTGCCCTCCTTTGATGCACCACCAAAGCACCCAGCCCGGCCCTCGATTCCAACTTCTCCCCACGCCGACCGCTAACTCCCTTACGATCAAACCGGTCACCATGCACAGCAGGCTCCAAACGCGACAACACTGAACATGCAAACACCCAACCCGCCGCCATCCTCACCGTCACCGACGCCCCCCGATCGGGCCGAGGCCTTCCACCGCGTCACCGATGTGCTCCGCTGCAAGTGGACCCTGGCGGTCCTCGAAGAACTCGCCCGGGGCACCTCGCGCCCGAGCGAGCTTCAGCGGGCCCTGCCCGGACTGACCTCCAAGGTCCTCAGCGAGCGCCTCCGCAAACTCGAGCGTTTCGGCCTCGTCGATCGCACCGCCTACCCCGAAGTCCCGCCCCGCGTCGAATACACCCTCACACAGCAGGGCCGATCCATGTCAAAGCTCGTCACCCACGTCGCCGACTTCGTGAGTGACTGGGCCCATGGCAACCAAACCGAACCCAAGCCGAGCGACTGATCCGCCAATGGTTTGACCACCGGCCCCACGCGACCGACACTCCACCGACCGCACGCCCAGCACACACCCAAACGAGCACCTGACCCGGCCCATGCACGTCGTCATATCCCGGTCGACCTACGCCCAGTCCGGCGCCGCGTTCCTCAACCGCGGGATCATCACAGCCTCCGAGTCGCCCCGATCGAGTAGATGCGTTCCGCCGCGTCACGGACGTTCTGCGATACAAGTGGACCTTAACCGTGATCTAAAATCTCGCACGGAGTACGCGCTCAAAGAACCAAAACGGTGGCATCGGGCATCGCGTACGAGCCCCCCGCTTTCGGGCAAAAATTATCGCTTCCCCCATCAAACCAGTCTCCTTCCCCTCATAGACTCATACACCCCGGAGAAACGACCGAGAATCCTTTCCTCGCCCGGACCAAGCGACCCTCTGGCTCCCGTCGGAAAACGCCGACCGCAGGGCCAGAATGCCCAACTTTGGCCCCGTAAGGGGCTGCTGACAGGAGCAGTAAGATGCGTGTACTTGTCACCGGAAGCAGTGGCCTGATCGGTTCTGAAGCCGTTACCTTTTTCGACAACCTGGGCTTCGACATCTCCGGCGTAGACAACAACATGCGCGCCGACTTCTTTGGCCCAAAGGGCGACACCAGCTCCAACCGCGCCCGCCTTCAAACCCAGTGCAAACGATTTACTCACTACGAGCAAGACATCCGCGACCGCACCGGCGTCGAGGAACTCTTTCAAAAAATCAATCCAGAACTCATAATCCACGCGGCCGCCCAGCCCAGCCACGACCTCGCTGCCAACCGCCCATTCGATGACTTCGACGTCAACGCAGTCGGCACCCTCAACCTTCTCGAGGCCACCCGGCGTCAGTGCCCCGAGGCCGTCTTTATTCATGTCTCTACGAATAAAGTCTATGGAGACGCCCCCAACTTCCTTCCGCTCGTCGAGAAGGAAACACGCTGGGACTACGCCGACAAGAACGATGAGCACGGCATCAGCG
Source organism: uncultured Phycisphaera sp. (assembly GCA_963977205.1). Classification (GTDB taxonomy): domain Bacteria; phylum Planctomycetota; class Phycisphaerae; order Phycisphaerales; family UBA1924. Next base: position 4,494 of record CAXBOF010000080.1, read on the forward strand.
AAAGGATGTCCATCGACCAGTGCAAGCACTCCCTGTTCGGTGCCTCCAAAGCCGCCGGCGACATCCTCGCGCAGGAGTACGGCAAGTACGACGGAATCGAACTGAAGACCGGCATCTTCCGCGGCGGGTGTCTCACCGGCCCCCAGCACGCAGGCGTCGAACTCCACGGATTCCTCAATTACCTTGTCAAGGTCGCCCTCGAGGAAGGGCCCTACACAATTTTCGGCTACAAGGGTAAACAGGTCCGCGACCAGATTCACTGCCACGACGTCATCAACGCCTTCTGGCACTTCGCCCAGAACCCCCGCCCGGGCGAGGTCTACAACCTCGGCGGCGGCAAAGCAAACGCCGCCAGCCTCCTTGAGTGCGTCAGCATGATCGAGGAACGCACCGGCAAGAAACCAAAGCTCACCTACTCCGACACCAACCGCATTGGCGATCACATCTGCTACTACTCCGACCTCCGCAAGCTGAAAGAGCACTACCCCGGCTGGGACCTCTCCTACTCACTCGACAAGATCGTCGATGAGATGATTGAAGTCGTCAGCAACCTCCAGAAGGCGTGACACGCATTACACGGAGATGTCCCCCGTGCGGATCACGCTCATTAACCAGTTCTACGCGCCGGACATTTCCCCGACTGCGCACCTGACTGCCTCGCTCGCCGAGCACTTCGCCGCGAGGGGGCACGATGTGACTGTCGTCACCAGCCGCGGCGGCTACTCCGATGACGCCAGAAAGAAGGCTGGCGCCCAGTCTCGATCCACCGACGTTGACGTCCGGCGCATCTGGACCCCCCGCTTCGGCAAAGCAAACCTCATCAAGCGTCTCACCGACTACTTCTTTTTCTATCTGGGTACCTTCATCAAACTCGTCGTCTTAAAGCGACAGGACGTCATCATCAGCCTCACCACGCCTCCGTTCATCGCATGGGCCGGTGTTCTGCACAAGTTCCTGCACCGCCGCACCAAGCTCGTTCTCTGGAACATGGATTGCTACCCCGAAGCACCCGAGCGTGCCGGGATGATCAAGGAAAATGGCACTTTCAGCCGCATCCTGCAGTTCTTCAACCGCGCACTCTTCCGAAGACTCGACCACCTCGTCTGTCTCGACTCGGCCATGCTCGATCTGCTCATGGGCCGCTACGCGCCGAAGAACAAGACCTTGCCCTCGACCATCATCCCAAACTGGGAGGACGCCGATTTCTTCCCCGATGGCGCCGTCTACGAGCAATGGGAGGGCATATCGCGTCACGGGCTCGAAGGCAAATTCGTCGCTCTCTACCTCGGCAACATGGGCGTAGGCCACGAGTTTGAGACCGTCCTCGACGCAGCCGAACTCCTCAGGGATCAAACCCGCATCACCTTCCTCTTCGTCGGTGGCGGAAGCCGAAAGGAAGCCGTCGCGGACGAAGCCAGACGACGCAAGCTGACCAACGTCATCGTCCAGGGCTACGTCCCCAAGTCCGAAACCCCCCGGCTTATGGCTTCCATCACCTGCTCGCTCATCACGCTGCGAGACAACATGTTGGGCGTCATGAGCCCATCCAAGCTCCACTCAAACCTTGCCATGAGCCTGCCAGTGCTCTACATCGGTCCTGAAAGAAGCAACGTCGACGACGCGATCAAACGATATGCCTGCGGCCTGAGTGTGCCGATCGGTGATGCGCAAGGATTCGCCGAAGCGGTCAAGAGTCTCGCTCACGACCGCGAGACCTATCGGCGCATGCGCACATCCGCCCGATGGGCGTTTGATGACGCCTACAGCGACCACGCCACACACGCACGCTTTGACGAGCTCGTCGCAGCTCTATGCCCGCTGGATCGACATGCTCACCGGTCATCAACGCCCGAGCCTTCTCCGAAGACGAAGGCCAAGCCATGACCGTCCCTCGCACGCACACCGCCTGCACCGCGGGCGACGGCTCGCCCACACCCGCGGTCTCAATCGTCATCCTCACACTCAACGAAGAATCCAACATCCGCGACTGCCTGGATTCATGCACGTGGTCCGATGATATCCACGTGCTCGATTCGGGCAGCTCCGACCGCACACAGGTCATCGCCCGCGAGCTTGGCGCGCAGGTCCACCTGAATCCTTTCGAATCATTCGGCAAGCAGCGCAATTGGGCGCTCGATAACATCCCGATCAAGCACGAATGGGTCTTCCACCTCGACGCCGACGAAAGATTCACACCCGAGATCGTCCGCGAGATCGAGAGCACACTCAAAAACCAACCCGAGCTGTCGGGCTACTACGTCCCGAGCAAACTCATGTTCATGGGACGATGGCTCCGCCGAGCCAGCGGCTACCCCACCTACCAGATGCGGCTCTTCCGCAAAGATCGCATGCGTTTCATCGACTACGGCCACGGTCAACGCGAAGAACCGGGTAAGCCAATCGGCACCCTCCACCAGCCCTATCTCCACTATTCCTTCTCCAAAGGACTCACAGACTGGATCGATAAGCACAACCGCTACTCCACCCAGGAAGCACGCGAGATCGTACGCATTCAGAGCGAAAGGCATGACAAAGCCGACCCGCCTCGACTCATGGGCTCAGCTGTGCAGCGACGACGCTGGCTCAAACAACGACTCTACCCAAAGCTCCCGGCGAGATGGATCCTGCGGTTCTGCTGGCTCTACTTCATCAAGCTCGGATTCCTTGACGGCAAGGCCGGCCTGCGCTTCTGCCAGCTTCACGCCGC
>CAXBOF010000081.1:0-7173 GCA_963977205.1 uncultured Phycisphaera sp.
GAGCTGGCGGAAATGCTCACGTCGGCCGCGTTCGGTCGCCGAGCGTGGGCGGCTTCTGACTCGGCCAGAGCGAGCGAGATCCTCGACACGCTCTCCAGTGTTGAGGCTGACAACGAGCCTGTAAACAAGTCCGAGAATCCCTGACCCGCCCTTTCTAGGGTTCTATGGGGCATGGTGATGAAAGGCTCAGTCGTTCCCAGGTCATTGCTGCTCAAGCAGATACAAAACTCAGACGATGCACTCTCCTGTAGGTCGCGACCCGGGAGACTGAGTATGCCAGCAAGACGTTCGAGAACCGATCGATGGCGCGAGTCGCTCAACAGCCTCGTACAGCGCAACGGCCCCATCGAGATCAGCGTGCCCGGCAACGGCAATGCGCCCGATCTAATCTTCCGTGTGCGTCTGCTCGAAGTGACCGATGAGCACCTCGTGGTCGAGCAGCCGACCACCCTGCATCACCAGGTCCCCGTCAACGATTCGTGCGATCTGATCGGCGGCATCTCGATCGGGCAGAACCGCTGGATGTTCCGCACACGGGTCATCGACCACCTCGATTACCGCGCGATGTTCGGCATGGTCTCGGCGCTCCGGCTGTCGATGCCAGAAACGGTCGAGCGCTGCCAGCGGCGGAATTTCTACCGAACCTCGACCACCTCGCTGAGCCTGCCCCCGGTCAAGATCTGGAAACTCCGCGACGCCGACTCCGCGGTCCCGCTGGAGGTGGCCACCAAAGCGGCCATCCTCGATTCGGTCGGCAACGGCCCGGTGCACGATCCGCTTGAGATCATGAAGCCTGACCTGGGTTCCGGCTTCGTGTCCTCGATGCTCAACATCGGTGGCGGGGGCGTTGGCATGCTCGTCTCGTCTGCGGATGCTGCAGTCCTCAATCAGCACGGCCCGTTCTGGATGCGGCTCGATCTGACGCCCTCGGTCCAGATCCCGCTCAGCATCACCGCTCGCTTGGCCCACACCCGGGTCGATTCCAGCGGCGACATTCACGCGGGCTTCGCTTTCGACTTCGTCCGCAACCGCGAATACGAGCCGTTTGTCGCCGAGCAGATCTGCAGATATATCGCGGATCTGCAGAAGCCCCAATCCGGGGAGAAAAGAGCGGCATGAAAGCCCTGTGAGGATTCCGTGAATCGGCCTGCCTACCAATTGGTCCGAGGTCGGCTCGGTGTTCTCATCCCAACCGGCCCGCTGAATCCGATTTGACCCTTGCCGGGCGGTGGACCACAAAGCCCGGTTGAAAGCAGATATCGCCCTTCTATGGGCGTTCAAACCCGGCTGTGACAGGCTCGGGTATCTCGTTCTCTTTTGGGCGGTCGCGCACCTTCGGCGGGCTTGTACGGATAGCACTCACGAACCGATCCGCAGCCAGAAAGGCCCGCGGAATGGTGTATGCATGGATTGCACAGGGTGAGGCGTCGGCGAGCATGAGCTGGGTCTGGTTTCTCGTCGGCCTTCTGGTCGGCGGACCACTCGGTGCGCTCGCACTTCGCTTCCTGATCGGGATGACGCTCAGCAAAGCCAAGACCGAGGCGGCCAGCCTTGTCGAGACTGCTGAGATCAAGGCCAAGGCAGAGAAGCAGGAGCGCGCGCTCGAACTCGAGCAGGAACTCCGCGCCCGGCGCGAAGAGCTCGACAAAGAGATCGACGCCAGCCGGAAAGAGATCCGCGAGTCCGAGCGCAGACTGGACAAGCGCGAGACACAATTCGACAAACGTGAGGCCTCGATCGAGCGCGAGCAGACCAGGCTCGAAGAGTCGCTGAGCAAGCTGGAATCTCGCGAGCAGGAGATCGAATCCAAGCACGCCCAGATCGAGCAGACGCTCGGCGAGCAGCGTGACAAGCTCCTTTCGATCGCGGGGCTCAATGCCGAGGAAGCCAAGTCCGAGGTGCTCAGCCGGATCGAGCAAGAGAGTCGGCACGAGGCTGCCAAGATCGTGCGCAAAGTCGGGGAGGAAGCCGAGGCCGAATCGCGCGAGAAGGCGACGGAGATCCTCGTGCACGCGGTCCAGCGATTCTCAACGGAAGTCACCGCGGATTCGACGGTGCGTTCGGTGCAGATCCCGTCTGATGACATGAAGGGCCGAATCATCGGGCGTGAGGGCCGAAACATCCGGGCGATCGAGAAGGCCACGGGTGTGGACATCATCGTCGACGACACGCCCGGCGTGATCGTGGTGTCGTGCTTCGACAAGATCCGTCAAGCGGTCGCGGTGACGGCTTTGCAGCGGCTCATCAAGGACGGCCGGATGCACCCGACACGCATCGAAGAGGTCGTCGAGAAGGTCCGCAGCGAGATCGAGCAGGAAGTCGTCAAAAAGGGCAAAGAGGCGGAAATCGAGGTCAACCTCCGCGGGCTGCACCCCAAGATCTCCGAGGCGATGGGCAAGCTGCACTACCGCACGAGCTTCGGACAGAACGTGCTGCGGCACTCGATCGAGGTCGCGTTCTTCAGCCAGATCATCGCCGACCAGATCGGGCTTGACGGCGCGATCGCCCGGCGCGCGGGCTTCCTGCACGACATCGGCAAGGCGATGGACCACGAGCAGGAAGGCGGGCACCCTGCCATCGGCATGGCGTTTGCCAAGCAGCACGGCGAGAAGGAACCGATCCTCAACGTCATCGGGGGTCACCACGGCGATATCCCCTCGACCACCTTCTACACGCCCATCATCATGGCGGCCGACGCCATCAGCAGCGCCCGTCCCGGCGCTCGGCGTGAGTCGATGGAGCGCTACATCCAGCGTCTCAACGAGCTCCAGGACATCGCGCTTGGCGAGCCGGGCGTCGATGAGGCGTACGCGATCCAGGCCGGCCGCGAGGTGCGTGTGATGGTGGATGCCAAGAAGATCAGCGACGACGAGGCCTACTTCGTCGCCGACCGCATCGCCAAGCGCGTGAGCGCCGAGATGACCTTCCCCGGCGAGATCCGCGTCACGGTGCTGCGTGAGACCCGCGCCATCGAGATCGCACGCTAACGCCGCTAGAGATCGCCTCGGCGTTCCCAGCTCCAGCGCAGCGAGCCATCGAGCACGCTCGGGCGGTATTCGCTGAGCAGTTGTCTGGCCCGCGTTTCCATCAGCAGTCTCTGCTGACGATCGCGCACGTCTTCTTCGAGCTTGCTGTACACATCGTCCAGTGCAACAGGCTCGGCCTCGATGTCGCGTTCGATCAGCGCGATGGCGTAGCCGTTGTCGAGAGCGACGATCGAAGAGAGCTTCATCGGTTCGAGGTTCTTGAGCACCTGCCGCAGCGCGACGGGCAGGCCCGGGTCCTCGGTGCTCATCGCGCCCAGGAGCCCGCCGAGGCTCGCGGAGTTGTCGATCGAACGCTTGGTCGCGGTTTCGGAGAACGCTGCCAGGAGTCCGACATCCTGCGCACGCTTGCGGATCTCGGTAAGCACGTTCTGCGCGGTGGTGGCCGAGTCGACGGAGATGATCCTCGCCTCACGCTTTGGGCCGTATCGGACGCGGTACGCCAATTCGATGCTCTCGGGTGAGGGCTCGGCGTTCTCAAGAATCAGCTTGCGCAGGCCGGCGTTGCGTGTGAGCAAACCTCGCAGCCGCTGCGGGCCGAGGCCCCGGCTCTCGAGGACGATGCGCGAGATCTCGGCCGATTGCTCGGCGTCCGCATCGGGGGCCAGACGTGTCATTAATTTCACCCGCTCGGCCTCGATATCTTCTTCGGTGATGGTCTGGCCCGATTTGCGCATCTCTTCTGCGATGGCGTGGTCGAGCACGATCTCGCGGATGATCTCTGTGCCGCCGTACTCGGCGAGCATGGGCCAGAGCGCATCGCGGGAGATGGCTCTGCTGTCGAGAAGGAGCGCAGGTCTTGCCGATGCGGCCGGATTGTCGTTCTGCTCCGGGCGAATGAGAATGTTTTCAGAGCCACTGGAAGCACACCCGGATATGCTCAATATGGTGATGAGCCAGATGCAGAGCGACGGGCCGGTGCGGGGTTTGGTCATGAACGATCAGAGACTCGTGATGACGCCCCGTCAAGCGGAGATGTGCCAGTGAGCCAGATGGGTCCAGAAAGCAGGCCCGAGCAGCCGACGGCTATGGGCACGCCCATGGTGCTTTGCCCGTACTGTGGTTCGCTCTCGACGCTGGCCAAGCAGTGCAACATCTGCTCGGGCTATTTTGATCTGCTCTCGCGTCAGCGGTCGCAGAACGCGATGGGGCCGTGGTTCGTCCGGGATCTTTCGAAGCCGTTTCAGCCGGGCTGTTCTTACTCGACGCTCGTCAGGATGGCGCAGAAGGGCAAGATCAAGCCGGACACCGTGTTGCGTGGTCCTTCGACGCGTCAGTTCTGGTCCTTTGCTCGTCAGACGCCGGGCGTTGCGAATCTGCTGGGCGAGTGCCACGCCTGTCATAAGCCCGTCGCGCCGACGAGCAACGCGTGCCCGAACTGCAAGGCCTCGTTTCTGGTGCCGGACGATCGGCAGGTCCTGGGCCTGAGCCCGGTGCATCTCTTGCCGGGCGATACGGATGCACAGACGATCGCGCGTTCGCTGTCTGGAGCTCAAACGCCAGCACCACTTCCGCCCAGGGCGCCCGATCCGGTGCAAACTGCTGAGCCCGCACCGGCACCCGAGTCCGAGCCTGTTGCGCCTGTACCGATTGACAACTCGCCGGTGCCCGAGCCACAGGTTGTGGTAGAGGAGCCCGAGTGGATCGAAGAAGAACCCGGTGCGTCGACCGGCAGCCGCGTCGGCGTGGTGGTCGCGGTGTTGGTGGTCATGGGGATGATGGGCGGCGCGGGCGTTTGGGCCTGGCTGCATCTTTCTTCGCGTGATGCCGCCACTGCTGCGGAAACTGCAGGAACGCCCGCGGTGGTGCAACAGGACCAGCAGATCTCACAGTCGCCGACCGATGAGCCGGTTGAGGCAACGCCAACGACCAATACAGCAGAGTCGGAAGCACGCATTGCGGCCGAGGACGAGTCCGAACCAGCGTCATCGCAAGATGACGAATTGGTCGACGCCCCGGAGCAGACTTTCCCCACGGCTCAGGACCGGGCGGGCGATGCGCAGCGGCTGATCTATGATCGCATTCTGGTAGGTATTGCCGACGGGTCGCTCGATGAGGCCGATTTTGAGGCGCAGCTGACCGAGGTCGGGTCCGATCAGCGTTCCCGGCTCAGGCGGCTCTTTGAGCGCCGATCGGCCCAGATCCGCCTCGGCAGGCGGGGCGACTAGGCGTTCTTGCCCACTTTTCGAACCCTGCGTGCATGAATAACGATAAGCGTGTATATTGCATCTGCTGCCAAAGTTCTTGATGGCAGCAGCCGTTCGCCGGCGTCGGAGTTCTTCCGGCGCGTATCGGCCTGAAAATGAAGGGGAATCACATGGTTCGCAAGGGGACCCGCCCGGCGTTTACGTTGATCGAGCTTTTGGTCGTGATCGCGATCATCGCGCTTCTGATCTCCATTCTGCTGCCCGCACTCGGCAGTGCCCGTCAGCGTGCGCAGCTGCTCTTGAGCCTCAACAACCAGCGCCAGCACGGCGTGGCGAGTGCTTCGTACGGCGCGGAAAACAAGAGCCGTGCGTACACGTTCTCATGGAAGCCGGGCCAGGTGCCCCAGACCACGAACACGGCGCTCGCTCTGAACTGCGCCTCGCTCAATCCCGGCAGTGCTGGAACGCATGCGCGGGCCGCGGTTCTTCAGCAGCTTGACATCGTCTCGCGTCGGGACGCCGATTCGCGTCTCGAGGGTGTGCCATCGAATGCGCCGCCGAACCACACGCCCTATGTGCTCTACAACCATCTTGTGATCAACGACCACATCGGTGAGAAGCTCCCATCTGAGATGGTGATCTCGCCCGGTGATAAAGCTCGCAACTACTGGAACAAGAATATGGACGAGTACCTTGAGAACCCTCGGGGCAATGCCTTCCGTCCGCCGAGTGCGCAGACCTCATTCCTGCAGCTCTGGCGGTGGGGATTCAGCTCGTCCTACATCACTGTTTCAGCTCACTACTCGCCAGACGTTGGGGGCAACCCTGGGCGTGGCTACCCGAATACTGTTGCCCGTGCGGCAAATAATTCACAGTACTTCATGCCCACGCAGCCGAATGTGCTCGGTCGTCGCAAGCTCGAAGATGTTGCCTACCCAAGCAGGAAGGTGATCCTCTACGAGCAGTACCAGCGGTTCAGCGGACCCGAGCAGTACTTCGCGTTCGAGGACTCCCAGGTGCCGGTGTTGTTCTACGACGGACACGCGGACAACAAGAAGACAGAAGAGTCGAACTTTGGTTTCAATCCGAACGCACCGAGTAACGGGGCAAATAACCCTGATGAGCCATCCACGACGTACTTCTATTCTCCCGTGAGATGGTGGGACCCGGTGGGTGCTGAGCGTCAGTCGGTGCCGGTCTACTACGACCAGACACGCTGGGGCTTGCAGGGCGTGGACTTCGCTGGCGAACCCGTTGCCAAGGCAGGGCTCTCGGGCACGATCCGCTGATTTGAGATCAATCGGAACTTCAGGGCTCCCGTCGGCGTATCGACGGGAGCCTTTTCTGGTTGATAGGATACCGACATGAGAAACGTACGCCGACCGGGTGGATTCACCCTTATCGAATTGCTTGTCGTCATCGCGATCATCGCGCTGTTGATCTCGATCCTGCTGCCCGCCCTGGGCAGTGCCCGCAAACGGGCCAGGGCGCTGATCGACCTGAACAATCTCCGCCAGCACGGCGTGGCTGCTGCGTCGTATGGAGCCGAAAACAACGACCGCGCGTTCACGTTCTCGTGGAAGCCAGGGCAGGTGCCCCAGACCACGAACACGGATCTTGCGATCGCGTGTGCAGGGCTCAGTCCCGGGAATGCAGCAGCCCAGACACGAGCGGCTGTTTTTCAGCAGCTCGATATCGTCACGAGGCGATTTCCGGATGCACGGATACCTCCCGAGGTAGGTACAGCACCTGCGAACCACACGCCGTATGTGCTCTACAACCACCTCGTGATCAACGACCATATCGGTGAGCAGCTTCCGTCAGAAATGGTGATCTCGCCGGGCGACAAGGCCCGGAACTACTGGCATAAGAACATGGACGAGTTCCTCGATGATCCGAGAGGCAGCGTCTACCGACCACCGAGCACTGCGACCAACTTCACCGACCTCTGGCGGTGGGCTTTCAGTTCGAGCTATCAGATC
>CAXBOF010000082.1:0-7094 GCA_963977205.1 uncultured Phycisphaera sp.
GTGGCGCAGCGCCTACGCCATCCTCGGCCTGTCCGTCTGCATCCTCGTTCTCCCGCTCGTGGCAACCATCTACCGCAACAAACCCGAGGACATCGGCCAACACCTCGACAACGAGCCGCCCGGCGAGCACCAACGCTGGCGCAAAATCCACAAGCAGCACACCCAGCCCGAGATCCCCGCCAACTTCACACTCCCCCAGGCGCGCGCCACGCTCACCTTCTGGGCGCTCATGCTCCCGGGCATGCTCAGCGGGCTCGTCGGCACCGCCATGATCTTCCACATCCAGCCCATCCTTCAGCACGCCAATGTCGCCAATTTCGAGCAGGCCGGCGCCACCGCCGCAAGCGTCTGGGGCGCGGCCATGCTCATCTCGACACTCGTCTCAGGACCGATCGCCGACAAGCTCCCCGCCCGCGCGCTCATCCCGATCGCCTGCGTCATGATGGCCGTCTCATTCGTCACCATGGGACTGGCAGGCTCGGCCATGCATGCTTCGATCAGCATGGGGATCTTCGGCCTCTCGCAGGGTCTCTTCACCGCCGCCTTCGGCCCGGCCGTCGCCAGGTTCTACGGCCGACCTCACCACGGCGAGATCCGGGGCTTCGTCACCACCCTCTTCGTCGCAGGCACCGCCACCGGCCCCTTCCTCGTCGCCTACGGAGCATCCATGGCCGGGGGCGATTTCGGCCCTGCCTTCTATATCAGTGCCCTGATTGCACTGGCGCTCGGGATTCTGGCAACCCGGGCCGTCCGCCCTCCTCAGCCGACTTTTTGAATCCGATCGCATTCTCACGGAATAGGGCCTTGGGACCCCCGGTTGGACCGGCACGGAATCACACGCTTTCCAAACCCCGCAAGGAAGACCCCAAATGCCCGCTCCCATGAACCGATTCGAGGCACTCCGCCACCGCACCGTCGAGCTTGCCGGCATGGCCGCCCTCGGCGTCGCCGTCAGCACCTGCCCAGCGCAGGCTCAGTCCGCAAGCACCAAAGCCCAGCCCGCCGTCAAGAACGCCGAGCAAGGCCCGCTCGCCAAAGAGCTCGCTGAACGCAGCGCCGAGTTCGCCGACAAGGCCGACCCTGAGATGCTCAGGATCTTCACCGAAGCGATCGACCGCCTCGCCGAGTCCGGCGTCCTCGAAGGCGTCAAGACCAAGGGCGACAAGGCCCCCGACTTCGAGCTTTCCGATGCCAACGGCAACACCGTCAACTTCAAGGATCTCCTCGCCGAGGGCCCCGTCGTCCTCACCTTCTACCGCGGCGGCTGGTGCCCCTACTGCAACCTCCAGCTCCGCGCCTACCAAGAGAACCTCGACAAATTCCAGGCCCTCGGTGCCAACCTCGTCGCCATCAGCCCGGAAAAACCCGACAACTCGCTCGACACCACCGAGAAGAACGAACTGGAATTCGCGGTCCTGAGTGACCCGGGCAACGAAGTCGCCGACAAGTTCGGCCTCCGCTACGAGATCGACCCCGTACTGACCGAACGCTTCGCGCCCATCCTCGAGGGCTACAACGGCGACGAATCGCACACACTCCCGCTCACCGCGACCTACGTCATCAACACCGACGGCACGATCAAGTTCTCCTACATCACCGCCGACTACAAGCTCCGCGCCGAGCCCAGCGACATCATCAATGCCCTCAAGCACATCAAGATGGGCCACTGACCACTCCTCACACCCACAACCAGACACACACGCGAACGCCCCGGATCACACTCCACGACCCGGGGCGTTCGTGTTTTTCTTCCTGTACCATGACCCTCGAAAGGGGCCAGGCCCATGAAGCTCCGAAACAAGCTCTTTCTCATCCTCGTTGCCATCGCGATCATCCCGCTCATCGCCACCGGCATCATCGCGCGCGCCAATATCGAGCACTGCAGCCTGAGCGTCGCCTCCGATACCCGCAACTCCGTCGAACAGATCGTCGAGGTTGCGCGCACACGCTACGTCCGCCAGTACGCGGCCACCTTCGACCGCGACCGCGTGCTCATCGAGTCCTCCGTCCGCTCCGCAGCCGACCTGCTCGAACAGATCGACCTCCTCGAATCGGCCACGCCCGGCGTCATCACCGACCCCGACTCTGCCTACTTCGCAGCCGACTACGACCAGCCCGACCTAGCGCCCAAGGGAATGGTCTACGACGACAACCAGTACATCCAGAACGACGACGGCTCGCAAACGCCCATCCCAATCAGCCGCGAGCACCCCGTCTATGTTGCCGTTGAAACCGACCCCGAAGTGATCACCCAAGACGTGCGCACACTCGGCGCACTGACACACACACTCGAAACCGGAACCTATCTCCCCACCGGCGAGAATCGGCTCCTGAGCCACTACGCATCGCTCAACGCCACAGGCACACACATCTCCTACCCGGGCAAGGGCGGCTACCCCGCCGATTACGACCCCCGCCAGCGCCCCTGGTACGTCAAGGCCTCACAGGCCGACGAGCCGGCGATCTGGATCGGGCCCGTCGTCGATGCGCCAACCGGACAGGTCCGTATGACATGCGCCGCCCCCGCCCGCCGCCACGACGGCTCACTCATCGGCGTCGTCGCCGCCGACGTGCTCATGATCGACATGCTCGACGAGATCGAATTGCCCGCCGACATGCAGGGGCAGGTCGAGATCATGCTCGTCACACTCGACGACGCCGGCGCACTCATCCACGCCAAGGCCGAGTACGCAAAGCAGGGCGGCCGCTCCAGCGCCCCGATCCGCCTCGACTATCTCACAGCCGACAGCGACGATCAGACCACCGCCCTGAACGAACAGATGCGCACAAGCGAAGACGGCACCCTCGAATTCACGATCGACAGCGAAGACTGGATCCTCTCCTACCAGCGCCTGCTCCGGGGCGACTCGTTCGTCGTGGTCGCCATCACGCGCTCCACCATCGACTCCGTCGCCGACAACGTCCAGAACGAGGTCTACACCGTCTTCAACGACACCATCGCAAGCAACGCGAGCGTCGGCGGCATCGTGATCGCCGCGGCCGTTGGCGTCGCATTCTTCGGCGCCCGCTCCGTCACCCGCCCCGTCCACTCGCTCGTCGATACCGCAACCGCCATCGCCGCCGGCGACCTCGACGCGACCGCCAACGTGCGCTCCCGCGATGAACTCCGGCAGCTCGCCGACGCCTTCAACGACATGGTTCCAAAGCTCCGAGACCAGCTCGTCGTACGCGAGTCGCTCATGCTCGCAAAGCAGGTCCAGCAGAACCTCCTGCCCAGCGAAGATCCCGCAATCCCCGGCCTCGACATCGCCTCACGCAGCATCTACTGCGACGAGACCGGCGGCGACTACCTCGACTTCTTCCCCGTCGAGGGCGACTCGGGCAAGCACGCCTTCTTCGTCGCCGACGTCACGGGTCACGGCATCGCGGCCGCCCTGCTCATGACCACCGCCCGCGCCCTGCTCCGCACACGCGCCCTCGAATCCGACGACATCGCCAAGGTCCTCACACGCGTCAACACCGACCTGGCCCGCGATGCGCAGTCGGGCCAGTTCATGACGCTCTACTACCTGCTCATCGAGCCCGAGACCCGCACCGCAAGCTGGGCCAGCGCCGGGCACGATCCCGCGATCGTCTACACACCCACAACCGATACATTCACCGAGTTCGCCGGCAAGGACATCCCGCTGGGCATCGAGCCCGTGTGGGACTTCAAAGAGTTCGAGGCGCCCCTGCCCTCTGAGGGTGGCGTCATCGTCATGGGGACCGACGGCATCTGGGAAGCACGCAACGCCGAAGACGAGCTCTTCGGCAAGGACCGCCTGCGCGACACCATCAAACAGAGCGCACACAAGTCCGCCGACGACATCGCCACGGACATCATCGACGCCGTCGTCGCCTTCCGCGCAGGCGAGCCGCAGACCGACGACATCACCCTGCTCGTGCTCAAGGTCACCGCGTAAATTCAGGCCCCCTAAATCCTGTATACGTCCCCCCTCTTTCGGATGAATCGAACCGATCGGTCGGGATTCTGACCTCATCAGGGGGACAAACCGCCCCAAACGTCTCTATCATCCCCCGCTCTGGTGCGTTGCTTTGGGCCTTGGCTTGTAATTGAGCCGACGCCCGAACCAACCCAGCGGCTCTAAATCGCCGATGTGGATCCTGTAGATAGATTCTCATACTCCCGCTGGGCTTGTCGGCCCATCAGCACGGAAGGCACATATGGATACGAACCACGTCCCCACTGCAGCCCACGGGCTCCCCCTCGAGCCGGGTGAAAGACTCCTCCGTGGCTTCCAGCGATTCGGCCGCCTCTCGGCCGCCGGCGGCATCACGCTCATCCTCATGACCGTCATCGCTCTCGTCTGGGCCAACAGCGGCCTCTACGACAAATACCACTACTTCTTCCATGTCATGAAGTTCGATTTCACCATCGGCACCTGGCATCTTCCCCACATCTACAACATCGCCTACCTCATCAATGACGCCCTCATGGCGATCTTCTTCCTCTACGTCGGCCTAGAAATCAAGCGAGAACTCCTCGTCGGTGAGCTGCGGTCCATCAAACGAGCCGCACTGCCCGTCTTTGCCGCTATCGGCGGCATGGTCGTCCCCGCGCTCATCTACGTCGCGATCAACGGCACGAGCGACATCGCCGACCAGACCATGCGTGGCTGGGGCATCCCGATGGCGACCGATATCGCCTTTGCGCTGGGTATCCTGACCCTCATCGGATCACGCGCCCCGCTACCGCTCAAGGTCTTCCTGACCAGCCTGGCCATCGTCGATGACCTCGGCGCCCTGCTCGTTATCGCCATCTTCTACACCGAAGAACTGAAAATGCTCCATCTCGGGCTCGCCGGCGGCACGGTCGCCTTCCTCTTCGGACTCAACGCGCTCCGCTTCCGCCACCCGCTCTTCTACCTCGTCCCGGGCATCGCGCTCTGGGTCTTCGTTCTCTCCAGCGGCATCCACGCCACCATCGCGGGCGTCCTCCTGGCTGCCACTGTTCCCGCCTCTTCCCGCGTCAACCCGCAGCGGTTCCTCAAGGCCTCACGCAAAGCACTTGATCACTTCGAAAAAGCCGGCGACGACGGCTCAACTCCGCGAGAATCCTCCGAGCAGCGCGCAGCCGCCTTTGCAATCAAAACCAACGTCAACCAGATCCTTCCCCCGCTGCACCGCATGGAGCACGCGCTCGGGCCGTGGTGCGCCTTCTGGATCATCCCGATCTTCGCGCTAGCGAACGCGGGGCTCCATCTCTCAGGTGACTTCAACAAAATGATCACCGACCCAGTCACCATGGGTGTCTTCTTCGGCCTGTGTATGGGCAAACCGCTCGGCGTCATCGGGTTCTGCTGGCTCGCGTGCAAGTTCAATCTTGCGTCATTGCCGCCCTTGACCACCTGGCGTCACATCATCGGTGCCGGCTGTCTTTCCGGCATCGGCTTCACCATGGCTCTCTTCATTGCTGGCTTGGCCTTCAAGGATGACGCGCTCCACCTCGATGCGTCCAAGCTCGGCATCCTGGGCGCCTCGCTCGTCTCCACCATCGCGGGTCTGTCGATTCTTATGACCTGCAAGCCCATCTCCGAAGCGGATGCTGAGAACGCCGAGGAACTCGACGCTGTCAAACTCGACAAGCGGAGCCACACCGACACGCCCGAAGCCAAGGACGACAACTTCCCCAAGGCCAAGGCCGGCTAAACAACACCCTTTCACAAACCTTCCCAGCCGCCGCGGACACCAATCCGCGGCGGTTTTTTCATGCCCCCGCACAACCCCACTACCATGCCCCCATACACACCCGAACCAGCCCGAGGAACGCACCCATGCCCGAAGCACGACGCCCACTCGAAACCCCCAACATCAAAGCCCCGCTGCCCGGCAACGATCAGGGCATCCCGACCCCGCATGGCGACATCGACGCCGAGGTCTACCGCAAGCGCCGCCAGCGCGTCATGGAGAAAATGGGCTCGGGCATCGCTGTCATCTACGCCGCCGACTCGATCGGCGCCGGCAATCGCCAGGACCTTGATTTCTACTACCTCACAGGCCTGGCCTACGAAGCCGGGGCCGTCCTTGTCCTCGCCCCCGAGCACCCGCAATACCAGGAGCAGCTCTTCCTCCGCACGCTCGAAGTCGAGGACAACCGCTGGCACGGCATCCGCCCCATCCTCGGCCGCGCCATCGAACTCGGCACCGGCATCGCCCGCGTCTCGCGCACCGCAAACTTCCCCGTCCTGCTCAACCGCACCATCCTCCAGTGCAAGTCCCGCGAGCTCGTGTACCTCGGCAACTTCACCACCTACAACCGCCCTGTCTCCAAGGAGCTCCAGCTCTACCGCGATATCCAGTCACGCATCCTGGGCTGCTCCATCCGCGACGAGCACAAAATCCTGCCCCACATGCGCTCCATCCACGACGAGGGTGAGATCAAGCTCATGCAGCGGGCCATCGACGCGACCGTGCTCGCGCATAAAGCCGCCATGCAAGCCGTCAAACCGGGCATGAATGAGCGACAGCTCCTGCACGCCGTCGAGCGCACACTCCACGACAACGGCTGCGACACCTTCGCCTACGAACCCATCGTCGGCTCGGGCCCCAACAACTGGGTCCTGCACTACACCGCCAACAACCGCACCATGAACGCCGGCGAGATGGTCCTCCTCGACGCCGGCGGCGAGCACCAGATGTACGCCGCCGACCTCACACGCACCTTCCCCGTCGATGGCACATTCACCCCCCGCCAGCGCGAGATCCACGACGTCGTCCAGGAAGCCTGGCAGACTACCGTCGACATGTGCAAGCCCGGCGTCACATGGATGGAACTCAACGACGCCGCCCGCCGCGTTATCGACAAGGCCGGGTTCGCCGACGAGTACTACCACAGCCTCGGACACTTCCTGGGCCTTGATGTCCACGACGTCGGCCTCGAAACCGAACCGCTCGAGCCCGGGCAGATCATCACCATCGAGCCGGGCGTCTACATCGCCAGCGAGAACATCGGCGTGCGCACCGAGGACGACATCCTCATCACCGACACCGGCCACGTGAACATGTCCAAAGACCTGCCCCGCTCTGCCACCGAGATCGAAGCCTTCATGGCGAGATAATTGACTTCCCTCCCC
>CAXBOF010000083.1:0-7083 GCA_963977205.1 uncultured Phycisphaera sp.
ACTGCCGCCCGATGCCATGTCCAACTCTTTGCGACCCGAACATGCTGGCACCGATTACATCCTCAACGACCCCGATTGGAGGTAAACCCGTGCATGTGAACCTTCGCCGGCATTCTTTGGCTCGCCCCGCCCGATTCAGACCCGTGCTCACGCTGGTCTTGGTGACACTCACGCTGATTGTGGGATGGGTGGGGCTCGAATTCTGGATCGCTTATTCACTAACACCAACAGTTCAGCATAACTATGGCAAGCTACTCCGCGAAGAAGCAGAGTCATGGCAGGGCACCGGGGACGACAATGGCTGGCATTATCTTGTCGAAGCCGCCCGGGCATTTGAGGAGTATGGCAAGCGATTCAGCGACGAAGCCACGGGCACGACATGGTCGAACGGCTCTTGGGCATACGCGACCATCACCAAGCCCAAAGAGACTCGGGTGCTCATCCATGACACTTTCGGGAGCGAGCTCTCTCCCGAGAATGCCGACAGACTCTTTGAAACACTCAGAGAGTGGGCGATCGATTCGGTGGAATCGTTTGCGACGAACGGTGTAGATGAGAATCTCGAACGGCTGCTTGCCTCTGACTATGCGCTCAGCGAGATCGCGGATAGCTCACTCGAATCACAGAGAGTCGTTCGCATTCAACACACTCCGATGCGCGGACTCGTGGCTGGCATGCAAGCTCGGCTTGTACTATCAGCCCAGCGTGGCGATTGGGCAGACTACTGCAAGGCATTCGAGTACGGGCTCGCGATCGGCTGGGCCGTCCGATATCAACCGGGTGGCTTAAACCGGTTGGTCGGTGATGCAGCGCATGCAGAACTCATCGAGCTCCTCTCCGGCCATCTAGACACGATGAAGATTCCTCTTACAACGATGGAATCGCTGCGGGCGATTGTCGCACGCTATACCGACCGCCCGACTTCTGAGCAGATGTACAGGAGTAACGAATTGCTCCTTCTCAACGACATGCAATACTACTTTGGGCAGGGCGGTCGCCTGATCATGACCGAATGCAAGGCATCAGGATCAAATGGCGAGAAATCACACTGGTTCACGAACGTGCACGGACTCTGGAAGCCGAGATGGGACTCTTTCGAGAGAGCCATCAAAGAAGCAACAGTCGAGTACAACCAGATCACACGGATGAGCTTTCGGGAGCATGAGGATGCGTATCGGCAAGCAAGGGAGAGATCAGCTGGCGTCTTTTTCGATATGAGCCAGCCTCAGTTTGACGATCTGAGATCATTTGAGGAGAAGTGGCTCGACGAGAGCATCGCGTATCAGCTTGCCAGACAAGACTTGAAGGCGGATGTGTTGATTGATGGGGTGAGGCTGCTCCTGGCTGTCGAACTCTTGTCCGCGACGGAGGGGAACTACCCGCAGGCACTGGGTGAACTGGTGCCAACGTACATCGACTCGATTCCAATCGATCCATACGACCAGATCAACAACCAGTGGCGATATCAACGTCTGGAGCAACCCGATGAGACTGGTCGACAGTTCGTGCTCTACTGCGTTGGGTTCGATATGACGGACAACGGTGGTGCTAGGCCGCGAGGCTACTTCACGCAGGCGCTCGATTCCTACAGCGACGGGATGGACTTTGTCATCAGCCACCCGCCTTTACCCGAAGTGGTTGACGAATAAGCCCCTACCCCCAGCCCCAAACACCCACTAGAATCACCTGTATACACCCCTCCCGGCCACGAATCGGCCCCGAAGGAGTCCTCGCATGTCCACCGCTTCCACCAGCATCACCGGCCCCGGACTCGACAACGTCGACCCACACGCCGTCACCATCTCCGGCCTCGTCCTCGAGCCCTCCTACGGCCCGGCCCAGCCCGCAGAGTCCCTCAAGGCCATCGACCGCGATATCGCCGCCCCCGGCGAGTATCCCTACACCCGCGGCCTCTTCCCGCAGGGCTATCGCAGCCGCCTCTGGACCATGCGCCAGTTCGCCGGCTTCGGCTCCGCCGACGACACCAACAAGAGGTTCAAGTACCTGCTCCAGGCCGCCAAGTCGAGCACCAAGGCCAACACGGGCCTCTCGACCGCCTTCGACCTGCCCACGCTCATGGGCCGCGACTCGGACGACGTGCTCAGCATGGGCGAGGTCGGCAAGTGCGGCGTCGCGATCGACACCATCGAGGACATGCACCGCCTCTACGCCGACATCCCCATCGATCAGGTCACCGTCAGCCAGACCATCAACGGCCCGGCTGCCGTCATCTGGGCGATGTACCTCGCGATGGCCAAGCAACGCGGCATCGGCTGGGAGACGCTCGGCGGCACGCTGCAGAACGATATTCTGAAAGAGTTCCATTCCCAAAACGAATTCATCTACCCGCCCGAGCCCTCCGTCAAGCTCGTCGTCGACACGATCGAGTTTCAGAGCCAGCACCTGCCCAAGTGGAACTCCGTCTCCATCTCGGGCTACCACATCCGCGAGGCTGGCAGCACCGCCACGCAGGAGCTCGCCTTCACACTCCGCGACGGCATGGAGTACGTCGAGGCCTGCCTCGAGCGCGGCATGAACATCGACGAGTTCGCCCCGCGTCTCAGCTACTTCTTCAACTCGCACAACGAGTTCTTCGAGGAGGTCTGCAAGCTCCGGGCCGCCCGCCGCATCTGGGCCCGCATGATGCGCGAGCGCTACGGCGCCAAGAACGAGCGGTCGTGGTACATGAAGACCCACGTCCAGACCGCCGGGTGCAGCCTCACTGAGCAGCAGCCGCTCAACAACATCGTCCGCGTCGCCTACCAGGCCATGGCCGCCGCTCTCGGCGGATGCCAGAGCCTCCACACCGACTCGATGGACGAGACGCTGGGCCTCCCGACCGAGGAAGCCGTGACGGTCGCCCTCCGCACCCAGCAGATCCTCGCCCACGAGACGGGCGTCACCCGCACCGTCGACCCGCTCGGCGGCTCGTGGTTCGTCGAGAGCCTCACCGATCAGATGGAGGCCGAGGCGCTCGACCTCATCCGCGAGATCGACGAGATGGGCGAGTACACCAAGATCCAGCAGGGCGACAAAGACCCGTCCAAGCCCAACCCGAATCACCCCGCCTACCAGCCCACCGAGGGCTACGGCCGGGGCGTCGTCGCCGGCATCAACAAGGGCTACTTCCGCCGCCACATCGCCGAGGCCAGCTACCGCTTCAGCGAGGAGTGCGAGGCCAAGGACCGCATCATCGTCGGCGTCAACGAGTACGTCGACAACGAGGAATCCCGCCCCATCGACATCCTCACCATCCCCGACTCCGTCGAAACCGAACAGGTCAGCCGACTCGAGGACTTCAAGGCCAAGCGTGACGCCGGAGCCGTGGAGAAGGCCCTGACCGAGATCCGCGAATCCTGCCGCGAAAGCACGAACGTCATGCCCGCCCTCATCGAAGGCGCCCTGGCCAACTGCACCCTCGGCGAGATGGTCCAGGCGATGGCGGATATCTACGGGCGGTACTCGGGCGGGCCTGAGTGGTGAGCGCTGAAATTGATTTTATATCCAGTATTCACAAAAAAATAGCATCAGTGAATACAATTAAATATGCAGGCATTGCAATCGGTATGGCATACGTCATTGGCGTGCTGATTGAGAGTATTTCTCATTCTTTTCTTGGGCTATATCAACATGATTTTATTAGGGCAAGGTCGATATTTGTAGGATTCACATATGCAATTTGGTTAGTCTACATACTGTCCCCTATTGCATTCTTACACATATCAAGCAGTATATTTGAAAATCGTAAAATACGAATAAATATATACATTCGCGGCATTGTCATCGCAATGGTAACGTATGTCGGCATTGGCTTAATGTCTTCGCCGATTCAATACTTTGTAACGGTCCCGAGAAAATACAATTTACTCACTATCGGATATCAATATTATACAGCGTTGTGCCTGCCTGGCTGGATGATGATTCTCATGTTTCTGACTTTGCATCTTCCATTGGCATATATAAGTGGGTTTATTTCTTCCGGAGCAAAGGTATCAAAAATTAAAGAATTGCGTTTAATTGCTTATTTAATGTTGGTGGGCATTCTTTCTACGTTCGTCCCTTATGCGTTGCATGTTTATCCAAATGTGGCATACTCAATGGGTGGTGGCCAGCCAAACTTGATATACATATCGGCACAAAAATTAGATAAAATAGGTATTTCAGGTGTTTTGAAACCAGAGGGGCCGTGGCTTATAGATTCTGATGGGTTTGTTGGTCCATTCATATGTTGGAAGTAAGACGGAGATCGACTCTACGTGTCGCTAGCTTCGGCACCGCTTAGCTCAAACATAGTCGTGGTAAGTAAAGAAGAATTGGGTGCATATGTACTTCTGCGAGGTGGTGCGTTAATATCCATGAATAAACTTGATAGTTTTGCTATAAAGGGTAAGTGGGAGCGGAGTAAAATCGAGCAGGATGGCGAACCTGAAATCTTGAACAATCATTTTATTGGTCCAGTATTAAGTGATCCGTAAGCAATTGTTGTTGCTTGTCTTGGCTATATCAATCGTGGACAACCTGTAGCTGGATAGCCTTGGTCAAATCTTGAGGGCTGTAACTGTTTGATACTTTGACTCTAATAAGTGGTATCCCCGCATCCTCACACGCTTCGTCCAGAAACACATCCCGCTCCTGCCGGTCTTTCTTCCGGTGTGAGGCATCGTCCAGTTCGATCGCGCAGACGATCTCGGTCGTGTCCGGCTTGACAAGCACGAAGTCGAAGTGCTTGCTCATAATCTTGTTGCGATACTTCTGCCAGTTTCCGCCAGAATTGCGACCGCCTCTAGCCGAAAGCACATCGATTGCTCGCACCTGCATCGCGATCACACACTGCGGCGGGCCCGCCGGGTCCGTCGGATGCCGAAGAACCTGCACGAGCACGTGATAGAACTTGAGCTCCGCCGGCGACAAAAGGTTGTCCCGCTTCGTGTAGGGCCAGGGGCGTTCGCCCGGCTCGGACTTCTCTTCCGGCCCGAAGATCGCCCGCCGCTTCTCGGGCGGGAGCATGGCGAAGATCACGCCCGCAAAGACGAAGAGGCCCAACACAAACGCAACCAGCACATACAGCATTGTCGCACTGTATCTGAACAATGCCTGCTGCGCCAAGCTCTGTCCTGCTCCCTCTCCCCGCCGGGGAGAGGGCTGGGGAGAGGGGTCTTCCGATCAGTCTCGAAGAGGAAGAGCAAGGAGGAGCAGAGCCCCTCTTCCGCCCGCTGCGCGGGCACCTTCTCCCCGGCGGGGAGAAGGAGGCGGAACTGACACACTTCTGTGCTCAAAGCATCCCACACAACATCCCCCCATCCACCGGCAGCGCCGCCCCGGTGATGTAGCTCGCCGCGGGTGAGGACAGGAACGCGATTGCGGCCGCCACCTCGCGTGGTTGCCCGACGCGGCCCATGGGCGTGGCGGCTCGGATCTGTGCGTACCGGGCCTCATTCGTGAAGACCGGAGCCGCCAGGGGCGTGTCGATGTACGCCGGCTGCACTGAGTTCACGCGGATGCCGGGCGTGTCGGCGGTGGGGGCCCACTCGACGGCGAGGTACCGCGTGAGCTGGTCGATCGCCGCCTTCGTGGCCGCGTAGGGCGAGCCGGTCGACATCGAGCGCACCGCCGCCACCGAGCTGACCGACACGATCGACGCGTCCGTCCCCGCCAGCAGCATCGGCTGCAATTCCTTGCAGAGCGTAAACGCGCTCGTGAAGTTGACCTCCATCACGCGTGCGAACTCGTCCGGCGCGTAGTCAGCCGTCGGCTTGCGGATGTTCATCCCGACGTTGTTGACGAGCGTATCGAGCGCCCCGAACCGCTCGCGCACCGCGCCGATCACACGCTCGATATCTTTGGGATGCCCAAGATCCGCGCTCACGCCCGTGACTTTGGGGCCAAGCTCTTTGGTCAGCGCATCCAGATCGTCCGGATTCCGCGCGACCGCGATGACCTCGGCCCCGAGCGATGCAAACAGCTCAACCGTCGCCCGCCCGATCCCCTTGGTCCCGCCCGTGACCAGTGCCCGCCGCCCGGTGAGATCAACAAGTGCATTCGTCTGTGTCATGCACGAGTGTAAGCGCGATATCTCCTCCCTCACCCCGTTGGGGAGAGGGCCGGGGAGAGGGGTCTCCGGCGATCTCGAAGAATGAGATCGGGTAGGCCAGAAGCCCCTCATCCGCCCGCTGCGCGGGCACCTTCTCCCCAGCGGGGAGAAGGAGGAATCACCGATACACCAACCACCCCGCAAACGCCCACACCACCAGATGCAGCCCCGCGAAAATCGGCACGCCGATCACAAACTTCCGCGTCTTCGTCTTGTGCCGAACCAGCTTCATCGCCAGCATCGCACCGGGCCAGCCGAACGCCAGGGTCATCACGAGCAGCGTCTTCTCGGAGATCCGCCACTTGCCCAGTTTCGCCCGGCGTTTATCGAGGGCAAAGGCCGTGAACGTCGTCACGGACATCGCCAGATACACCCCGACCGCGATCAGCACATATACCATGCGAATCACGATACCCTATGGGCATGATCCGCGCCCGCCACATCCCCGCGCTCGTCCTTCTCCTGTGCCTCGCTGTCATGCAGGTCGCCTGCACGGGCTACACCATCCGCCCGCCCGAGTCCGTCGCCGACCCGGTGGGCATTTACATCGTCGACTACGGCGACACCTCACGCCTCTGGCTCCCCGAAGACCAGGGCGGCTACACCGAGTGGGGCTACGGCGACTGGCGCTGGTACGCCAACGACAAAACCAATCTCCTCTACGGCGTCGTCGTCCTCACATGGCCCACCTCGGCAACGCTCGGCAGGCACGAACGCGACACAGGCCCGTGGGGAGCCGACGGCGTGCTGCTTGCCGACCTTGCCGGCTACGCGCAGCTCGTCCACGAGATCGATGTCGAACGCCCCAAAATGGAAGCGCTCCGCACCGAACTCAACGAGCGCTATGAATCCCAGCGGTCGACCGAGATCTTCAACGAGCGCCGGCAGATGTCATTCGTCAAGGACGACTCGAGCTACTGGATGGGTCACCAGTCCACGACCGTCATGGCAGACTGGACCCGCAAGCTCGGCTGCAAGGCCTCGGGCTATTC
>CAXBOF010000084.1:0-7064 GCA_963977205.1 uncultured Phycisphaera sp.
GGGGCCCGGCCGTCCGCGGCCCGCGGTGCCAGTGCGACAAGGACCGCTACGCCCAGGCTGTCCAGGACCTCATCGCCTCGCGCCCCGAGATCGATGTCATCCCGGGCCTGGTCGACGACTTCCTTTTCGAGGGGACGACCCTCGTCGGCGTTCGGGTCTCGGCTCCTTCGGACAAGAAGCCGCTGCCCGTCACGAGCACCTGCGAGGCCGCGACCACGCTCGATCGCCGGGCCGCGTTCGTCCCGATCGACCGCACGGATATCCCGAGTGAGCTCCGCGCCCCGTCGGTCGTGCTGACAACGGGCACCTTCATGCGCGGGCTGATGCACACTGGCGAGACCAAAACCCCCGGCGGGCGTTTCGGCGAGGCCCCGGCCATCGGGATCTCCAAGACGCTCAGGAACATGGGCTTTGAGCTGGGGCGACTCAAGACAGGCACGCCGCCACGCCTGGATATGCGCACGCTCGACTGGGACAGCCTCCCCGAGCAGCACGGCGACGAGCGCCCCGTGCCCTTCTCGGATCTCTCGGGTCGCGTGCCCGCGCTTACGCCCTTCCCGCCTCTGCCCCTGCACGCCTGCCGCGTCACGCATACCACGCCCGAAGCGCACGACATCATCCGCGCCAACCTCCACCGAGCGCCGATCTTCGGCGGGCTGCCCAACGGCAAGGGCATCGGCCCACGCTACTGCCCCTCCATCGAAGACAAGGTCGTGCGGTTCGACCGCGACCAGCACACCGTCTTCCTCGAGCCCGAGGGCCTCGGCAGCCACGGGGTCTACTGCAACGGCATTGCCACAAGTCTGTCCGCAGACGTCCAGCAGAAAATTGTCCGCGCGATGCCCGGCTGCTCCAAAGCCGAGATTCTGAGGCTCGCGTATTCGGTTGAGTACGACATGGTCCGCCCGCACCAGATCCACGCGACCGGCATGACCAAGCTCGTCGACGGACTTTTCCTGGCCGGTCAGATCAACGGCACATCGGGGTACGAAGAGGCCGCCGCCCAGGGGCTTATTGCGGGCCTCAACGCGGTGCGCTACGCCGAGGGCCAGAGCGAATGGATGCTCGGGCGCGACGAGGCGTACATCGGCGTGCTGATGGACGACCTCGTCACCAAGACACCTACCGAGCCTTATCGCATGTTCACGAGCCGCGCCGAGCACCGCCTGCTGCTGCGGGCCGACAACAGCGCGGACCGATTGACAACGATCGCCCGAGGTCTGGGTCTTCTCGAGACCGAACTCGGAACGCGGCGGCTGGAACTCTTCGCCGAGCGTCAGCGCCAGATCGCAGCGATCAACACCGAGATCGATTCGAGCACGGTGAATGGCGAGCCGCTCGCCAAAGCCGTCAAGCGTCCCGAGTTTGGTGAATATGAACTGCGCGCAGCAGTGGAGGGGTCGTACGACGACTCGGTCATCACGACCGTGAGCGCGGACCGGGCGTACGCGGACTACATCGTCCGCCAGCAGAACGAGATCCGCCGATCGCGCGAGATGGAACGCCGCTCGCTGCCGAGCTGGCTGAATTACGCCGAGATCTCGGGCCTGAGCAACGAAGCCAGAGCGGCGCTCGAGAAGTTCACACCCGCCACCTTCGGGCAGGCAACCCGGCTTGAGGGCGTGACGCCCGCGGATATGAGCATCGTCGCGGTGCATGTCCGCCGTGGTGAGCCCACGGCCGGGGCGGCTTCGTGATACATTCCGCCATGCTCACCCTCGCTGTTGCCAGCGATGCCAGCGTTATGCGCGATCTGCTTGTCGTGCTCGCCACCGCCGCGCTCGTCTCGCTCGTCTTCCGCCGACTCAAAATCGCGACAATCCCGGGCTACCTCATCGCCGGCGCGATCTTCGGCCCGATGGCGCTGGGTCTCGTCAAGGACTCAGCCAGCGTCGAGGCCATCAGCCACGTGGCGATCGTCATCCTCATGTTCGGCATCGGGATGCACATGGATCGGCGCGACCTGCGCTCGGGCTTTGTGCCCATCCTGGCCGTCGGATTCATCTCCACGATTCTCACCGCAGCGATCGGTACACCCGTTGCCGTGCTCTTTGGGCTGCAAACGACCGCAGCCGCCGCCGTCGCCATTGCCATGTCCATGTCGTCCACGGCTGTCGTCATGCGCATCCTCCAGCAGCGCCGCGAGATCCGCCAGCTTCACGGCAGGATCATTTTCGGCACGCTTCTCACGCAGGACCTCATCGTCGTCGGCGCGATCGCGTTCATGCCCATCCTCGGGCAGTTGTCTCAGGGCAACGTGGATATCGCCGAGGGCGCCGAGCCGGTCAACCTCCTGCGCCTGCTGGCATCGACACTCATCACGATCGGGGCGGTCGGGCTCTTTGCGGTCGTGGGCCACTTCGCCCTGCCGCGCGTGCTGGGCGAGGCCGCAAAGGACTCGTCGCACGAGCTCCTGCTCGTATGCTCGGCCGCGTTCGGCCTCGGGGCCGCGGTCTTGACGGGCGCACTGGGGCTCAGCCC
The DNA here is from genome assembly GCA_963977205.1 of uncultured Phycisphaera sp. Lineage (GTDB taxonomy): Bacteria > Planctomycetota > Phycisphaerae > Phycisphaerales > UBA1924. The sequence goes on from CAXBOF010000084.1 coordinate 2,482, forward strand.
CGAACTTGGCGCATTCCTGGCCGGCTTCCTGCTCGCGGGCACCCCCTTCAAGCACCAACTCTCGGTCCGATGCGCGACCTCTTCATGGCCATCTTCTTCACAGCCGTCGGCCTCGGGCTCAACCTGGGCATCGTGCTCGAGCTCTGGTGGGTTGTGCTACTGGGCGTCATTGCCGTCATGTCAATCAAGTCGCTGACCATCGGGGTCACGTCCTGGCTGCTCGGTGCGCCGCCCATTGTCGCCGGTGTTGTCGCGGTGTCGCTGGCGCAGGCGGGCGAGTTCAGCCTCGTCATCGCGGGCGTGGCCGCCGACCAGAACCTTTTCGGCGACGAGACCGACCGCGTCATGGCCGTCATCATCGGGATCGTCTTCGTCTCGCTGCTCGTCACACCCAGCATGATCGCCCGCGCCAAGTACATCGCCGGCTTCTCGATCGCCATGCCCCGCACACCGCTCCGCAGGGCATTCATCGTCTCGGCCAACACAGAGAGCGATCCCGAACAGAAAGACACGCGCAAACGCGTCGTCGTCGCCGGCTTCGGGCCCGTCGGCCGCGTCGTCGCCGACCGTCTCGCCGCCACCGGATTTCAGATCACCATCGTCGAGATCAACCCCGAGACCGTCCGCAAACAATCCAGCATCGGTCGCCGCGTGATCTTCGGCGACATCACCAACGAAGAAGTTCTGCACTCGGCCGGCGTCTCCAGCGCCGACGCGGTCCTCTTGACCATGCCCGATGACGAGGCAGTCCTCCGCGCGACGCGCCATATCCGTGAATTGAATTCACGCTGCTTTATCGCCGCCCGCACGCACTACCTCTCCGGCGCGTTCCTGGCCAAAGAAGCCGGAGCCGATCAGGTCACGGTTGAAGAAATGGCAACCGCCGATGCCATGGCCAAAGTCGTCCACGAGGCATTCAGTAAATCCAACGACGACGACGAAGAGACGGGCGTCAGTCCGGCATCGAGTTGAGCTCGTCCCGCAGGATCGCCGCAAGGCGGTAGTTCTCCTGCGTGACGGCCTCGTCGAGTCGCTTGCGCAGCTCGGCCTTCTGGCTGACAGGCAGCTTGGGCGTCAGGGCGTTCTTCATGCCCTGCAACACCTGCACCTCGCTCGAACGCTCGAACAGCTCTGCGTGCCCGATCGCATCGAAGTGCTTGCGCAGCGCCTCGATGCCCTCCTCGATCGCAAAGACCGCAGCCTTGGGCTCGTTGTCCCGGATCGCCATGCTCGCTAGCGCCCGCGCCCGCATCATCGTCACGTGCGACTTCGTGTGCGAGACCGACTGACGATCTTCCTCGTGCTCGGCGTACTGCCCCAGGATGTCCAGCACCCGCAGGTTCCGCGTCGTGTCGCGCACCACCCGCTCGTAGTCCTCGAGCGCCAAAAGCGCGAGGTACCGGTGGTAATACTGGATCGCCTCGTCCCGCAGGATCGCGCACTGCTCGCGCGTCAGGCGGAAGGGCACATCACCAGATTCACTGCGGCTGTTGCGGGGCGGCTGGAGCGGGGCCTCGCCGCCGGACTCGTCTGATGAGTCGAATTCCGCGTCGAACTCCGGCGGGATATCCACCCGGTTGGCGTCCTCGATCCAACTCTCGACCATGTCCAGGTAGCTCTCAAAGCCCTGGGGCCTCTGCCCGTCGGGCCTCGCGTCGAGGTGCATCTGCAGAATCCCGAGATCCAGCCGGACCTGCACGAACGACCGCCCGGTGGAGGCTTCGATCAGCCGAACGTTGATCTTGCCCGGCTCATATTTCCACGCATCAAGCAATTCGGTCAGATCAGGATTCATCGACATCACTCAAGAGGCCTCGGGGCGGTGAAAGCTCGCTCACACTGAATCGTAGAGCCCGACCGAGAGCCGGGGCATCTTTCCTAGCTTCACAATCGGACGTCAACCGACAATGCTGGGCTTCGTTTGGGCGAACCGACAGTTACCGGGCGAACAGATATCCCGATTGCATCGACATTTCCGTAGCATTGGGCCAGCCAGGCGCTGTAAACTGATGGTGCGGTTAGACGCCGCAGACTTGGTTTGAGTTCGCCAGCCCCTCAGTCGATGCAACCGGGGCTACAGCGGTGCGAACCGATGTCTGCGGCTCCGCGAATCGGATGAGCGAATAAGAGACCCTGCGGTGGTCTCACATGGGAGGTGGGAGAAGTGAGCCAGGCAACCGGTGCAGCCCGAACGGGCCGAGGTGGATTGCAGACTGATCTGCAGCTCTATCTCCGTGAAATCAACAAAACGCCACTGCTGACCGCTGAAGAAGAGCGGGAACTCGGTTGGCGCATCATCAACGACAACTGCCCCATGGCACGCGAAAGGATGATCAGGTCGAATCTTCGGCTTGTGGTCGCCATCGCCAAGAACTACGCCAATCGGGGCCTGCCCCTGACCGACCTCATCGAAGAGGGCAATATCGGGCTCATGCGGGCTGTCGAGGGCTTCGACCCCGCTCAGGGAGCCAGATTCTCGACCTATGGCAGCTGGTGGATCAAACAATCCATCAAGCGGGCCCTGATCGGCGCGACCCGCCCGATCCACGTCCCGGCCTACATGGTCGAGCTGATCGCCAAGTGGAAGAGCCACAGCCGGCGAATCGAGGCCGAGCGGGGCTATCCGCCCACCATCGAAGAGCTCGCCAAGCTCATGGACCTGCCCCTGCGCAAGGCCAAGATCGTCAAGCGGGCCATCAAGGCCTTCGGCGCGTCCAATCAGGCCCCCGTCGGCGAAGACGGCGACCTGAACACCATGGCCGACATGATCGCCGATTACCGCGTCTCGACCCCCGAGAGCGCCGCGTTCCAGACCGAGGACCTCAATATCCTGCGTCGCCTGCTCGATTCGATCGACGGCCGCGAGGCCGACATCCTCAAGCTCCGCTTCGGTCTCGACGGCCAGGAGCCCATGACACTCAAGCAGATCGCCTCGCACATGGATCTCAGCCGCGAGCGTGTCCGCCAGATCGTCGAGGAATCCCTCGCCCGCCTGCACCAGCAGATCGAGGGCCACGAATCCGACCCGGCCGACCAGACCCTGCGCTTTACAGGCCGAAGCGCCGGCTAGGACGTACTGACCCAGAAATCAGACTTTCACCAGGAACCCGCGCCCGTCGCGGGTTCTTGTGTGTTCGGCTACCATCCCCTGACGGGACGCCTGTCCCGCAAGACCGAAGAAAGGGAGCCGATGAACCACCTCGTGCGCGTGCTGTGTCTCCTCGCTGCGCTGGCCCACACCGGCCTGGCCGCCGCCGACGAGTTCACCGACCGTCTCAACGCCAAGTACCAGAACGTCCCCGACAATCGGCGGGCCGAGCTGATCCTCATGCCCGCACTGGGCGCGATGGAAGAACCCCCCGGCGTGCTCCTGGGCCGTGCCGACCGCGTGCTGCTCCTGACGACCACGAGCCCCGCGTGGCCCGCCGCCGATGGCTGGGCCAAGTCAGAGCCCCAGCAGGCCGTCCTCAAGGCCCTGGCCGATATCACAGCCGAGGAGAACCCCCGCCGGGCGATGGAGTTCGCGCTGCCCTACGGCATCGCGGGCGTCGACTCTTCTTGGGTCCGCATGGGCATCCACGCAGAACTCGGCGATCCGCCCACCATCGCGGCCGCAACGCTTGGCTACCTCGAACGCATGCAGTGGCTCGCCTCGCTCGCTCAGATCGAAGTCACCCGCCTCGAAGCAGACGGGCAGCTCGAACAAGCGATGGAGCTCATGCTCGACATGGCGATCCTGGGCCGCATGATGGCCGACCGCCAGCTCTTCGATGAAGTCAGCTGGGGCATGGACACCATGCAGACAGCCATGCTCCGCATCCGCGATATCGCTTACATCGACGCGACCAATGATGGCGAGCTGACCGGCGCTTACTTCAAGTCCGTGGTCGAACGCATCGATCTCACGGGCATGTTCCGGCTCGACCGCGTCCGCATGCCGCTGGGCGACCGGATCGGAGCCGACCAACTCGCCGGCCGCGTCTTCGACCGATCGGGCCAGCCCGACGAAGCCGTCTTTGCCACCTCGATGGCAGAGCTCGCCTCGACCAGCCGCCCGCTCCGCCTCTTTGCCGAGGCCGGCCGCTGGCAGTCGGCGATGTCGGGCCACGCCTCGTCACGTGAGACCAACACCAAAATCGCCGGTCTCTTCAACGATTGGTCTCTCCGGTGGGACGCCGACATCTTCGACCCGACCTTCCGCACGCCGACCGAGTACGAAAAACTCGACCGCCAGCAGTACGCTCTCGCCGCCGAGGTCGTGCCCAATCTGGGTCGGCTGTTCGTGATGCGCCGCGAACTCGAGACCGAGCTCGTCGGCACGCGCGTCGCGCTGGCCATCCGCGCCCTCTCCAAAGAAGCCGGCGGCATGCCCACCAGCCTGGCGCTGGCAAGGCCCCGCTACATCGACGACCTGGGTGTCGACCCGTACAACCCGGCCCGGGCCGCGGGCAATCGACCCGAACTCCGCTTCTTCGTCCCCGAGCGAGACACTGTCGGCGGCAGGCTCCACGAGATGAACGTCATCCCGCGCGGCCGAACGAATTTCAGCGTCCGCCTTGGAAGTGGAGAATTCGTGCTCTACT
>CAXBOF010000085.1:0-7060 GCA_963977205.1 uncultured Phycisphaera sp.
GGAGATCCTGGTGCGCACGACGCGCGGCGAAGCGCCGACGATCGAGCCGGTGCTTGATGCCGAGTCGATCCTGAGGTACCAGCAGCTCGTGCGGATGGTGGCGATCGCGGATCATGTGCAGGACTACGCGGTCAGGCTTGTGCTTGCGACGCACCCCAAGGGCGAGTTCGCCACGCCGATGGTGAATAAATACGTCGAGGTGGGGGCCTCGCCCCGCGCGGCTCAGGCGATGGTGCTGGCGGCCAAGTGCCGGGCGGTCATCTCGGGCAGGCCTGCCGCCGGTGTCGAGGACATCCAGAAGATCGCCAAGATGGCGCTTCGGCACCGGATATTGACGAACTTCGAGTCCGATGCCGACGGGATCACAACCGATCAGATCATCGAGAACGCGGTCTCGACGATCCCGCGCGAGATGGCGACCGCCTGAGACGGAACCGATCGCCTTGGCGGGCGTCTGATGTCTGTGTGGCATGTGTGGATGTGGGGATGTGTCCGCGCCCGCCCGGCCTTGCCGATGTACTGGCGTGAGATTCGTGCGACCCGAACCAGAGAGGCCGATGTCCTTGCGCCCACGCTTGACGACAACACCCCAGTGCCTGATGGCGATTCTGTGTGTAATCGCTGTGTCCGTCACGGGTTGCGGGCCCAGTGAGCCCGATCCCGGACCCTGGGAGCCGGTGACGCCCGAGTTCATGCAGGACCCGCGATTCGGGGTGTTTGTGACGGGCCGAGTCGATGCGGTGCTGGGGACGCCTCTGGTGGTCCTGATCGAGCTTGCGGGCGAATTCCCGGCCGAGGATGTCGGGCCGGTGGTGCTCGACGACGGGCGTGAGCTGGAAACAGAGCTCTACTGGCTGGGCGTCAAGCCGGGCGAACTGGGGACATCGTGGCTGGTGCCCGCGGGGGAGTGGTCGGCGCGGACACTGGATGAGGTGCTCGCCGGGGGCGTGCCGCGCGGCGAGGTGGGGACGTGGGCGCTCGTGATCGACCCGCCCATCGACGCGGTCGGGCAGGGGCTCTGGATCGCCGGTCAGCGGAGAACGGTTAACTGGCTGCCCGATCCCGCGGTGGTGGCCTCTCGCGTGAGCTCGCGCGCTTGGCTCAGCCCGTTGCCGCCGGCGATGCGCGAGTCGAGCAAGCTGCGGTATCTCGTCGAGCCTGAGCGCACGAGTCCGTTCCGCAGGTGGCGGTACAAGCTGATGGTCGGCGAGCTTTCGCCGGTGATTGAGCGCCGGATCGTGGAACTCGACGGCAGCGTTCGGCGGCCGCCACGCGCTGGCGAGGTTGAATGGACCGCGGGGGAGATGGTCAGCCGTGTGCTTGAGACGCTCGCGCGGCAGCAGGAATCCAAGTGGGCGATTGCGCTTGCGCGGCTCGATCAGGCGGACGACGAATTGGCAGAGGCTGTGCGTCGTAGGCTCTGCGCGGTGGCGGACTTTGGCGCCAGTGAACTGGCGCCGGTCTGGCCCATCGGGCAAGAGGGCATCGACCGGTTGCTGTCAGATTTGCTCGATCAGCAACTCAGGCCAAGAGAACGCGCACGGCGGGCACGCATCTGGCTCGACGAGCAGCCGACTTCAATGGCGTGGGTGGTGAGCGATGCGCCGCTAGCCGATGGGAACACGGGCTCGGCCCGCACGGTCATCGCGGCGGCCAACATCGATTACGAATCCAAGCTGACTTCGGTGTCGAGCCTTGTGGGGGGCGATTCGTCGGATCTCTCGACGCTTTCGCCGCTGACCGCGCGGGCGTATGAGGTGACCAGCCGCGTGCGCACGGGCGAGACACCCGTGGTTGTCGCACGCGTGGGCGAGGAGGAGCACCGCCTGAGCGTGGGCGGAGCGAGGCTGAGCGCTACCCCGCCCGGTCTGCGGATCGATCGGTTCGCGGGCGACTGGACACTGTCGGCGATGCATGCGGGCGAGCCCAATGCCTGGCCAGGCGGCGAGGCGTGGCGGACGGGCGCGCTGCTCTACCGCGAGCCCGCGGGGCGGTGGATGCTTTATGTTGAATGCGCATCGCAGGACGCGAAATCGAGCCAGGAGCGCGTGCGCATCACGCTCGGTGCCGAGGGTTCGCCGGGCGATCTTGTGATCGAGCTGTCGCCGACGAAAGAAGCGAGCGTTGAGTTTGGCGGGGTTCTGAATCTGGCTGCGGACTTTGCGCCCGAGGCCGAGGTGAGCACCTTCCCGGGCGGCTGGTCGGCGCGGCTGGTGATCCCCGAGCGTGCGTTCGAGTCGCGGGGCGATTTGCTGCGGATCGGTGTCGAGCGGCAGGATGCAATGGTGCGCCGGTCGGCCTGGCCTCGCGCGATGCTGCCCTGGCAGGGCTCGTGTGCACGGGCGGCGATCGATCTGTCGGAGTGGGGTGGTCTGGGGACGCGCTGAGGCTTATCGGCTGGCAGCGACGCCGAGGGCCGCCAGCATCATGCCGTGCAGGTGGATGTTGTCGATGAAGCCTGGCAATGCCTCCGAGCCCGGGCCGGCTGCGAGGACCTCGACGTGATCGGCGGTGTGGTTCGGGCTGAGAAACGCGACGCCCGTGTGATTGGCGATCACGGAACCCAGCACCATCCACACGCCGTTGGCGACGTTGAACGGGTCGACCTGCTGTTTCTCGATGAGCACGCGGCCGAGGCTGGCCTTGTCGTCGTCTGTGAACTCGATCTGCGTCGCTTCCTGTGCGATGGAAACGAAACGGTCGAGATTCTTCTCGCCCTGTCTGTATTCGCTTGAGATCCACTCGAAGCTGTGGCGGGCGGACTGGAGACGTTTGAATGATTGCTTGCCGGTTCTGCCGTAGAAAGTGAGACCGGGGTTGGCGGTGACGTGGTCAGCGGTGACGACAACGAGCGTGTCGTCGCGGTCTTTGGACCATTCGAGGACTGCGCCGATGGTTTCGTCGAAGGCGATTTGATCGTAGATGAGGCCGGCGGCATCGTTGTCGTGTGCGGCGTGGTCGATGCGGCCGCCCTCGATCTGCAGCACAAAGCCGTCGGGGGCGTTTTCGAGTCGGCTAAGGGCAGTCGTCGCCATATCACACAAGGTGGGGCAGGTGTCCGGGCGGTCCAGGGCGTTAGGGCAGTGATCCTTGGCGAAGAGTCCGAGGAGTCGGCCCTGGGCGGGCGCGTTGCCGAGTTCGTGTACGGTGCGCACGACGCTGAGGTCCGGGTGCTCGGCGAGGAGCGCATCGGGGAAGTGCTTCTGGCCGCCACCGAGCGCGACATCGACCCTGCGTTCGAGCAGCTGTCGAGCGATCTCGTCTTCCATGCTGCGTTTGGGGACGTTTGCAAAGAATGAGGCGGGGGTGGCGTGCGTGATGCGCGTGGTCGTGACGAGGCCCGTCTTCTTGCCGGCGTTCTTGGCGGTGACGAGGATGGGCTCGGGCGTGCGCTCGTCGGGCGTGAAGTTGACAGCCCCGTTGTTGATGTGCTCGCCGATGCCCCAGGCGCTGCCGGCGGCGGAGGAATCAGTCACCCAGCCATCGGCCGAGTGCGTCATGCACGTTGCCCGACGAAAGCTCTGGCTCTCGATCATCTTGCGGTAGTGCGACGATTCTTGCTCCTCGAGTTGGAGCATGATGTCGGCGAGCGTGAGGACGCCCTGACCCATGCCATCGCCCACGAGGAAGACGATGTTGCGTACGGGCTTTGCAGGCTTGGTCCAATTTGGCGTTGGTACGCGGGCGCGGGCGAACGAGGCGGGCATCGCTGAGGCGAGTGCCCCGCTCGCGCCGATGCCGAGCAGATGACGGCGTGACAGGCGCGGGTGCTCTGAACGATCGGAGCTCATGCCTTCATCCTTCGGGCGAACAAGAGCCACTCCACGGTGAGTACGAGCGTGGCCATGAGCACAAACCAGTGCCAGATCTCTCGGACGCCTTCGCCCATGGAGCCGGTGGTGACGGGGCGGCTGGCGATACTGACCGCGTCACGCGTGGTCAGCGCCGACTCACGCGCCGAGGCAGTGTTGACAGCCAGGACAGGGTTGTTGCGAGTGTCGGTGTAGACACCCGCGCGCTCGGGGATGCCAAGGCTCACGCGCACGGGCTGGCCCGCGGGCGTGTTGCCCGGGACGCGTGCTGTGATTTCGACCGGTCCTTGGAGCACGAGCTGACCTTCTCCCGGCGTGGCCTCGATGGTGGCTGGTCTTGATGTCGTCGCAAGAGTGTTAGCCAGTGAGCCAGTCTCGAATGTAAAGAATTCGACAGACTGCACGAGGAAGAGCAGGTACGAGATATCGAGCAGGGGCCAGTTCGAGTCCGCCGGCTCGAACGCGACGGCCAGTCGTCTCCAGCGCCCTTCGGTGAGAAGGAGGATGATCGGTCCGAGCCGACCCGAGGCGAGTTCGTCGGCCGGCGGGGCGCCTTCGATCGGTTCAAACCAGGAAGTCCGGGCGATGCGCACGCCGTCGAGAACTAACCCCCGCATGATTGGATGCGTCCGCTGCCATGCGGTGAATCGGTCGGTGGTGCTTTCGTCGGTTTGTCGCCGGTAGCGCGGGACAGATGCCCCGAATGAGATTGTGGGCACCGCCAGCCCCGCGGGAACCTCGACGCGGTCAAACACGGCAAGGTCGTAGGCCGAGAGTTCATCGGCTTCGATCATGCCGGGCAGGGCCGCGTCGGTTCGGCGGGTCAGCGTTTCGAATCGCATCTCATCGAGGAAATCACCCAAGACCCAGCTTGTGTCGTCGGTGCTGGCGCTCGGCGTGATGAGCAGGACGCGGGGCATGCTCGCCGGTGTGATGATGACACTTGCGGTGTTGTCGGCCACGAGGCGATCCTCTCGGTCGATGGTGGCGGTGACGAGACCGCTCAGGCCGCGATCGAGCTCGAAGGTCAGGCTCTGACTGCCAAGCGTGCCGGCAGCGTTTGGCGGGATGCGCACGGCTCTTCGCCCGATCTCGCCGGCGGGTCCGGTGAGGATCACTGTCGCGGCGACCTCACGGTCCAGCGCGTTCTGGATGCGCAGGAAAAGGCGTGTCAGTGTCGGGTCGTTGAAGTCGCTGGCGATGCTGACGGCCGTGATGCCCAAGTTGTCGTGGACCGCGGACTCGGTCGGCCCGACCCGCCGGTATGTCACGTCCGCACCGGCAAGCGCGTAGCCCTTGGGCTCGGCGTTGCCGTCGGAGAAGAGGATGACCGAGGCCGGTTCGGGCGATTGGCTCTCGTCGGCGCTTGCCGAGGTGAGCGCACCGAGGAGCTGGAGCGCCGCTTCGAGATCGTCCGGCTGATCGGTGGGAGTGAGGCGCTCAAGAGCCCGGCGGGCGGCGTTGAGGTCGCTGGTCGAGGCGAGCACAACCTCGGGCGATGCGGCGAAGGCGATGATGGAAACGCTCGTGCCCCGGCTCAGGCTGTCGATGGTTTCAGATGCGATGCGGATGGCGTCGTCGAATCGCGAGGTGCCGCCCTCGCCGTCGAGTGCGTTCATGGAGAGCGATCGATCGATCAGCAAGATAACCCGGCCCGAGGCGGCAAGGCCTCCCGGGATCGCCGGTCTTCCGAGAGCGATCGCCAGGAGCGCTAGCGCGAGCAGTTGCAAAAACAGCAGCAGCGACGGGCGCAGCCAGCGGAACGGCTCGTTGACCTGCAGGTCCTGCACGGCCCGCTGCCAGAGCAGGGTCGATGCCACGCGCACGCGCCGACGCCTGAGCTTGAGGAAATAGAGCACGACCAGGATCGGCCCAGCGATCGCGCCTGTGAGAATCGCAGAGAGCGGGTCGAGCAGCGTCACGTGTCGAGGCCCTTGCCCTTGAAGCCCCGGGCGACGATGTACATCTCACGCGAGACATCGCGGGTGGCATCGGGCTTGAATCCCTTGGCCTGCATGAAACGGTCTTTGGTTTCAAGGACCACGTCGTGGTATTCTGCGCCGTCGAAGATTTTCATGCCCAGTCGGCCGCCGGGCTTGAGTACATGCTCGGCAACAACGAGTACGGCCCGGCAAAGGTGCGCTGAGACGAGATCGTCGCCGTGACCCGTGGTGTTGGGCGCGATGTCGGAGAGCACGACATCGAACTTGCCGCCGGCCAATTCGATGAGCGCGTCGTAGTCGAGCGCGTTCAGGTCGCCGACGATGGTGTGGCACTCGCACCGCACATTGACCGCGGTGGGTTTGAGATCAACGCCAACGAGCAGGCCCGGCCTTCCGACATACTCGGCCGCGACTTGGAGCCATGAGCCTGGCGAGCACCCGAGATCGAGCACCCGATTGCCGCGCTGGAGCAGCTCGAATCTCTCTTGAAGTTCCTTGAGCTTGTAGGCGGATCGCGCAGCGTAGCCCTCGGTCTTGGCTTTCTTGAAGTACTTGTCCTGGAGCACGCGTTTGGCCATGGTGGGGCATGGTACGGGCGCGGGCTTTGCTGCGCACGAAAAACCCCCGACGGATATCCGCCGGGGGCCTGGTTCGGATCAGTTTGTCAGGGCCTATGACTTAGAAATCCATGAAGTCGGCCGGCTCGGGGTTGGTCGGGACCGAGGGTTTCGGGGCACTTTTGGTGGTCTGGCTCCTCGAGCCCGAGTCGCTGTACGAGACGCCCGCGCCAACTGTCTGGCGGGTTTCGGATGAAACCGAGCCGGTGGTGTTGATCTTGAACTGGTTCACGAGGTTGCGCAGCTGCGAGACCTCGGCGGCTGTCTCCTCGGCTGCCGAGGCGAGCTCCTCGGCGTTGCCGGCGTTCTGCTGGGTCACCTTGTCGAGCTCGGAGACGCCGGTGTTCACCTCGCCGATACCCACGGACTGCTCCTTGGCGGCCGACGAGATCTCGCCGAGCAGTGTGTTGACCTTCTGCGTGCCGGTGACGATCTCTTCGAGGGCTTCACTGACACGCCCGGCGATCGCGACGCCGTTGTCGGCGCGCTTGGCTGATTCCTCGATCATCGCCGAGGTGTTCTTGGCGGCCTCGGCCGAGCGCTGCGCGAGGTTGCGCACCTCGTCGGCGACGACCGCAAAGCCCTTGCCCGCCTCGCCCGCACGCGCGGCCTCGACGGCTGCGTTGAGTGCCAGCAAATTCGTCTGGAACGCGATCTCGTCGATCACCTTGATGATCTTGCTGATCTC
>CAXBOF010000086.1:0-6997 GCA_963977205.1 uncultured Phycisphaera sp.
CGGCTTGCCGCTGACGGACAAGCCGTGGCACCCACTTCTTGAAGCCCTTTACGCGTCACTCATCGGCACGAACTCGACCTGTCGCTTTGAGCCGGTTTCGTCGTAGCGCGAGCTTGGGCCGCCGAAGATCAGGCGGTCGATCGAGAGCGCGCCCGGGCCCATCAGGAAGATCGCCAGTGCGGACATGAGCAGCGCGAACTGCCAGAGGATGGCGGTGTAGACCGGGCCGCTGGCTCCCATCTCGAACATGCCCGGGGGCAGGAAGCCGAGGACAGCCGAGCCAGACTGGATCGCCGGCCCGATCTGTGTGAGCCACATCGCGGTGAGCATCGTGCCCGCCAGCGGCAAGGCAGCCAATCGCGTGAAGAAGCCGATGAGCATCGCAGCGCCGCAGACGAGCTCGAGGATGGCTGCGACCCACGCAAAGACGACCGGCAGCGTGCCCTTGGCCAGCGCATCGGGCCAGAGCGGCATGAGCGCCTGGCCCTGGTCATCGACGCCCGGGTTGGCTGCGTGATGGAGCGAGAGCGCCAGGCCCATGACGCGCTTGACCTCGACGGGCTGGGCACTCACGGAATTGGCCTGGACTTGGAAAGCGACGGGCATGGCGTTGCTGCCGTCCTCGACGGGCGCGACTTCGTCATCCGTCGCGGCCGGGTCTTCGGGCGGGAGGTCGTCGGCCGGGGGCTGGGTTTCCTGGATCGGATCCTCGGGCGCGATGTCCTCGGCGGGCTGATCGTCCGCGGGCGGGGGCGTCAGGACCGGCTCAGATCCCGAATAGTCTCGGGGATGGCTTTTTCGGTCGGGATGACTTCGGTTTCCGGCTGAACTTCTTCGGGATTGTCCAGAGGCGGCGCGGGGATCGCGGCCGACTCAGGATTGATCTGGCCCCATTCCACCAGCACGGCGATGTCGTTCGGGTCGGAAATTGTGGTGCGGTAGGCCACTTTGCTGACGCCAGCCCAGATAAAGGTGCTCGCCAAGGCGAGCCGGAGGCACAGGGGCGCGACGTTCAGGGCCAGTGTGGTGCGAAAAGACATGGATGATCCTTCCTTCCGGCCTCGAAGACGGGCCATCGCGGCCGATACCCGGCAAGACCGGTTCCGACTCCGTCCATGATACGGAAGCCCGGGGAGTGCGTTTCTCCATACCATCGGACGCTCGGGGCTCATTGGACCACCCGAGGAACGATGCGCGGGCATGGCGGAATTGGCAGACGCGCGGGATTTAGGTTCCCGTGGCCGAAAGGTCGTGCAGGTTCGACTCCTGTTGCCCGCATTGACTCAATCCCTTACCAACCCGCCTCTTGCGGGGGGTGGATAAGGGTCAATCCGGTATCGGAGCGCGTACGCTTCCCTCCTTGGCTGAGCACAAGAACCAACCCGCCCGTCCCGGTCTGCCGCGACTTGTCGGTTCGGATGACACGTCTTCGAAGAACGTGTCTTCCAAAGGCGATGCCGCGCAGATCGAGGGCAAGCCCACTTCCTCGCCGACCGATGCGCCCTCGCCCATCGGCACGGTGGTCGGGCGTCGGTACGAGCTCATTGAGTTTCTGGGCACGGGCAAGCTGGGCAAGGCGTTCCTGGCACGCGATCGGCTGACCGAGGCGATGGTCGCGCTCAAGCGATTTCGCACCGACACCGAGAAGCACCGCCACGCGGCTGAGATGGCGATGGCGGCCGCCGAGCAGGTCGCGGCCTCTCGGCACGAATCCATCGTGCGCGTCTACGACGTCGGCGAGGACGCCGCGGGCCCCTACATCGTCAGCGAGTTTGTCGACGGCCCCGATGCCGGTCGGCTCGTCGCCTCGCAGGGCGCGATGAGTCTGCGCCAGGCGGTCCGCATCATCGAGACGATCGGGACGGCTGTCGCCTTTGCGCACGAACACGGATTCTTCCACGGCTCGGTGCGCGGCGGCAACATCCTCTTTGTCGAGGGCAACAAACCAGTGCTGGCCGACTTTGGCCTGGGCGGGCTCGACAAGGGCGACCACGCACGGGCGATCCGTCAGGACGTCAAGGGTCTGGCCCGGACGCTCTGCCAGCTTTTGACCGGTGTGTCGTCGGGCTCGGTCGATGTGCGCGATCTGCCCGAGGCGGTTCAGCCGGCGGTCAGGGCGGCCCTGGGCACGAGCGTGACGGCGCGGCAGCCGACGATCGACGCGTTCCTGCGCGAATTGCGGGCGACCGAGCTGCATCCCGAGGAATTGATCGAGGGCGAGGAAGAACTCATCGGCCGGGCGCGACGCGCGGAGCTCTCGGGCTCTTTCGCGGCGATGCGCGAGGCGGGCGAGGAGGCACTGACGAAGAACAGCGAGTCGGCCGAGGCGATGGTCGTGCTCCGCAGGGCGGATCAGCTCAAGGGCGAGCGCGACGAGCTGATGAAGACGTTCCGCCAGCACGAGCAGGACCTGAACTACGCCGGCGCGCTCGATGCGCTGACCCGATTGCTCAAGCGGTTCCCCGCGGATCACCAGGTTCAACGTCTGGGCCCGAAGCGCGAGACGCTGGCCGAGCTGACAAGGCTGACGGGAATCGCCGAGCAGCTCTGCGCTGCGGGGCACGTGGGCGCTTCGCTGGACACCTGGAGGCGGATCGCAGAGCTGAGCCCCAAGGATCAGCGCGCCAAAGAGATGGCGGCCCAGGCCAAGCGTGCTCGTTTGCGATCGCGCACGACACGGGCGGTGGGCGTGCTGTTGGTCATGGCGGCTGTCGGCGGCGCGGGCGGGTACTTCGCGTGGGACGCGGGGTATCTCGATAGCCTGGAGATCCCGGGCCTGCCGATCGGCGGGGCGGTTGCCAATGGCGTTCCGAATCAAGGCGATGTGGATTTGGCGGAAAAGCCCAAGGTTCTGCCCGCGCAATCGAACCCGCTTGTGCGCACGCCGGTGGATGATCGTGTGGCAACGGCCGTCAATGAGCGCAATAAACAGGAAGAAGATGGCGGGGATGCCGCGGAATTGAGCGCGCCGGTGGCGCCCGTGGTCGATATCGAGGCCGAGCGGCGCAAGGCCCAGGCGCAGTCGGCGGCCCTTGCCAAGCGTGACGCGCTGTCGGCCAAGCGCCATGCCGAGCAGTCCGGCGCATCCCGGCTGGCGGCCGCGTCGTTTGAGAGCGCAGTGTCGGTGCTTGAGCGCGCCGAGTCGCAGTTGGAATCGGGCGAGTTTGCCTTTGCCGAGGACAGCTTCAACGAGGCGCGGGGCGCGTTCGTGTCCGCGGCTGCCAAGGCCGGCGTCGCGATCGCCGAGGTCCGGCGCATCATCGAGGAGCGCCGATTCCGCGACGCGGCCAAGGCCATCGAGCGGATCGAAGCCAAGGCCCCACGCACGGAAGTCGACTCGCTCTGGCGGGATCTCGAGAGCGCCCGCGGGCGATCGATCGAGCTTGCAGCGGGCGTTGAGCTCCCGCTGCGCTACATCGAGCCGGGCGTCTTTGTGATGGGCAGCCCCGAGGGCGACCCCGAGCGCCGCTTCGGCGAGGACACCAGGCAGGTTCGCATCGAGAAGGGCTACTGGCTGGCGGCCACGGAACTCACACGCGGACAACTGGCAGCGATCCGCGGCGCACCGGCTCCGGATCAGCCCGATCTGCCGGCGCTTGGGATCACGATCGACGAGGCGCGGACGTTGGCGGGCATGCTGAGTGATCGTTTCGGCGGGACGTTCAGCATCCCGACCGAGGCGCAGTGGGAGTACGCGTGCCTTGCCGACCGCGACCGCGCCAGCGAAGCGGGCTGGTCGGTGCTCGATTCGTCGGGCCTGCCGCGCGAAGCGGGTGCCAAGGGGACGAACCCGTGGGGCCTTGCCGACATGCTGGGCAACGCGGCCGAGATCGTGATCAGCGATGGTGTCGGCCAGAACGAGAGCGTCGTGATGACGCGCGGCGGGTCGTATCTCTCCACACCCTCGGCCCTGCGAGCCGCGGCGAGACATGAGCTTGTCCAGCGCGATCGCCCCGATGAACGCGTGGGTCTGCGCCTGCTGTGGACGGGCGAGATGCAAACGAATCAGACGGGTACTGAATCCGAAATTGAATCCAGCTCAAACACCAGTCCCAACACCAACTCAGAGGCCAACGCCCGATGAGGCGCGGCGGCGCTCGTGTTGTGCTGGCGTTGTCGGCCTCGCTTGTGCTCGCTGCCAGCGGGTGCTCGTCGTCGCCGCGCCCGCCCAGAGTGGTCGCGCCTGTTCTGCTGAGCGCGGTCTGGTCGCCCGAGGCCGGCGGCCTGTGCGTGCAGCTCGATCGCGGGCTCGATGAACTGGGCAGCGACGGGCTGATGGGCGGCACGCAGCTGCGCCTCAGCGGCCCGACCCTGCCCAGGTCCGTGTACGCCGAGCCGAGCCCGTCGGGCGCGATGTGCTTTCGCATCGCCGAGTCCCCCGCCGAGATGCGCCGCATCAAGCCGGGGCCTGTCACGGTGCACGCGATGATCGATGGCGATCTCTACGAGGTCGATTCGCGGCTACTCGATCAGCCCTCGATCGATCGGCTGTTTGAGTGGTCGCTCGCCGAGAGCCGGAGCAAGAGCGGCATCGCCGGACCGGGAGGCTCGGTCGAGATCGAGTACCGCATCGAGCCCCAACCCGTCCCCGCCGGCGGACGCGCGGTGGTCAAAGCGCTGGCGCGCTCGACGGGCACGCGCCCGGTCTACCGCCTGCGCACCACGCTTGAGCCGCCCAAGGGCTCGGGCCTCGAACCGATCGACTTCCAGTTCGGCATGCTCGACGCGGGCGAGACGCTCGAACTTGAGCACCGCATCCATGTGCCAAGGCGCGTGCGCCAGAACGCGACGAACTTCGCGGTGACCTCCAGCGAGCAGCACAACGCGAAGATTGAGTCGGCCGAGTCCGTCACGATCGCGGTGAGCCCGCTGCCCCTGCCCGCTTTGGAGACGACGCTTGAGATCCTACCCGATCGTCACGGGCGCGTGGTCGACCCGGTCTCGGGCGAATTGCGATTCCGCCCGGGCGACGACGTGCACCTGGTGTGCAGCGTCAAGAACTTCGGCGACTCGCCGCTGGTCGGAGGCGTCGCGCGCCTGCGCACACCCATCGCCGACTCGGCGAGTGTGCGCATCGGCCGCGCGATCGTGGGGGATCTGCCGCCCTCGGCCTCGGGCCGCGTCAGCATCTGGCTCGTTGTGACTGCACCACTCGGCAGCGACCCCGTCCCGATCGTCGTGGAGATCGAGGACCAGGACCTCGGCGTGGTCGCGGAGGCGACGACAATCCTGTTCATCGAGCCGAGACCCGCCAAGCGCGCGGCGGATTGAGTCAGCGTTTGCGCCGGCTTGGTATTCGATCAGTCACAGATGGTTGGTAAGCCGCTCGAATCGCGGCGGCAGTGCTCGTCATCTGCGCAGATTGAATCTTAAGCCTTGTCCGCGTGCTCACGCCCGCGGCTCTTTGAGACGGACTTTGCCTCGCTTGTGTTTCGGGCTTGTTGCTGGAATGGGGTTAGAACGAGTAGGTGCAAAAAAGAAAAAGGGGGATGGGGGTGGGGCGGCTGACGAGCCAAATTGCCGGGGCACAAAGGCCAATCGCGGCGAGCTCCGCCTACCCCTCAGGCCTGCCCGGGCCGTCCGAAGACGCCTGGCGTGGCCCTCTTGTCCCTCCCAATCCCATCTCTGCCATGAGACTACCGGAACGCCCGCGGGGGTCAAGACCGAACATCCGAATCGGGCGTTCAGTTTGCGCTAGGCCAGTGTTTTCGGGACGCAAAGGGCGTGTTGTTCGGGTGCGGGGCCCAAGCGATTACCCATTTTTGGCCCGGGTTTATCTCAGCAGCCGGCGTTGTAGTTGGCAACCCACGCGCTGAAATCGGCGGGTGAGCACATGCCGTCGTCGTTCTGATCGCACGCGGGGCTTCCAGTGTTGAATGCGCTGACCCAGGCGCTGAAGTCAGCGGGGCTGAGCATGCCGTCGCCGTTGGTGTCGGCCGGGCAGGTTGCTGGCACGTTCATCTCGAACACGTACGCGGAGCCGGAGAACAGGCTGTTGTCGTCGTCGTCCGGCGCACTAATGACAGCGACCGTGCCCGAGCAGGCCACTGCGTATCCGAACTCTTCGCTTGATTCACCATCGCTCGGGAGCAGCTTGGCGATCTGATCGCCCGTCGCGGCGTTGAAGAGGTACGCCGAGCCGCTGTCGGTCCCGTTGTCGTCGTCGAGGTAGGCCCCGACGACGGCTGCTGAGCCGGACAGGGCGACTGCACACCCGAAGTTGTCGCTGGCGCTGCCGTCGGCAGGAATCAACTTGCGAAGCTGCTGGCCGGTGGTGGCGTCGAAGATGTACGCCGAGCCGGAGTCGGTTCCTGCGTCGTCATTCCGGTCCGCTCCGATGAGTACCAGATTGCCGGAGATCGCGACAGCGTTTCCAAAGTGATCGTTCGTCGCGCCGTCGCTTGCCAGAAGCCTGTGGAGTTGTTGCCCGGTCAGCGTGTCGAAGACATACGCCGACCCGGTGACGACGCCCTCATGAATATCAAGCGGTGCGCCCACCACAGCGAGGTTGCCCGAGATGGCCACCGATCCGAATGCCTCGAACGAAGAGCCGTCGACCGGGAGCAGCTTGGCGATCTGCTGACCCGTGCTGAGGTCGAAGAGGTACGCCGAGCCCGAGGAGGTGCCGTTGTCGTCGTCGAAGTAGGAATTGATGATGGCGATGTTCCCCGAGATCGCTACCGATCGCCCGAAGTTGTCGCCCTCTTCGATATCGTTCGGCTGGAGACGGTGCAGCTGCTGACCCGTGGAGACGCTGAAGACGTACACGGAGCCGGCATCGACACCCGCTGCGACATCGTCGTCGAGATGAGCGCCGACCAGTGCGTAGTCGCCCGCGACAGCGACGGCAAAGGCTGCCCGGTCGGAGGCCATCCCGTCGCTCGGGACCAGTTTGTGCATCTGCTGGCCGGTCGTTGTGTTGAAGAGGTACGCCGAGCCGCTGTCGGTCCCGTTGTCGTCGTCGAGGTAAGCGCCCACGATGGCGACGCCGCCGTCG
>CAXBOF010000087.1:0-6980 GCA_963977205.1 uncultured Phycisphaera sp.
CCACGCGGTCCGCGAAGACCGCGAGCGGCTGGACGCTGGGCACCTGCTTGAGCAGGCGTTCGAGTTCGAGTCCGAACGACTCGATCGATTCGAGATCGGGGCCATAGACCTTGATGCCCATCGGGGCGCGGAAGCCCGATTGGAGCATGACGATGCGGGTCTCGATGGGCTGGAGCTTCGGAGCGCTCGTCACGCCCGGCATGTCCGCGGCCTCGACGATCGCGTCCCAGATGTCCTGGTTCGACTCGATCTCATCGCGCCATTGGCGGAACGGGCGGCCGTCCTCGTCCTCGATCAGGTTGCCCTGATCGTCGCGGACAAACGCGTCAGTCTCGGTGTCGTAGCGGAAGTTGAGGCGTCGGCCCTCGTCGTCGGTCCGGTACTCGCTCTTGTACTCGATGATCGTCTCGATCATGGAGATCGGGGCCGGGTCGAGCGGGCTCTCGACGCGGCCGATCTTGCCGACGGCGAGCTCGACCTCGGGCACGCTCATGATCCGCCGATCGAGTTCCTTGAGGATCTCGGTCGCCTCGCCGATCGAGGCATGAGACATCGTGGTCGGCATGTAGAGGAACGCACCCTCGTCGAGCGATGGCATGAACTCGCTGCCCAGGCCCGGGAAGGCGTGGGCGATCTCGACCGCGGTCTCGTTCTGCCGGACCGACTCGGGGAGCCAACCCCAGACTCGATCGAAGCCGAGCCAGACTGTGATGCCAATCAACACGACGCCGACCGCCGGCGAGAGCCCGATGAGCTTGTGGCGGAGCGTCCACGCGAGCACATACGGGAACGCGAGTCGCACGAGCCAGAAGACGATCAGAAGGCCACCGACGATGGTGCCGATGAAGACGCTGTTGCCGATGAGTCCCGGCTCGGGTCCGAGCGGTTCCCACGCGCCAGCGAGCACGACGAGCACGATCAATACAGCGATGAAGTTCGCCGACCACTGCAGGCTTCGAGCAACCAGCGACGGGAGCCACGGCTTGGCGAGGTAGAACGCGCCGAACGCCGCGATGATCAGCCCACCAATCACATGCAGCCAGATCGCGACCGCGATACCACCGAGCACCAAAGCCGCTGCGCCGAACGTGCGGAGCACTTTGATCCGTGGGCGGAATCCCATCAGCACATGCGCTGCGGCTGGTAGGATCGTCAGCGCGATGATGATCGACGCGATCAACGCGAAAGTCTTGGTGTACGCCAGCGGCTTGAACAGCTTGCCCTCGGCGGCCTCCATCGTGAAGACCGGCAAGAAGCTGACGACGGTCGTAGCGACCGCGGTGAGCACCGCCCCGCCGACTTCGCTGGTCGCGCGGTAGATCACTTCGAGGGTGGGCTCGCCGCTCTCCGCCTTCTCCGACTCTTCGAGGCGGCGCAGAATGTTCTCACTGAGCACGATGCCCATGTCCACGATCGTGCCGATGGCGATGGCAATGCCGGAGAGCGCCACGATGTTGGCGTCGACACCGAACGCCTTCATGCCGATGAAGGTCATCAGCACGGTGATCGGGAGCATCGCCCCGATGAGCAGGCTGCTCCGCAGATGCATGACCATGAGGACAACCACGATGATCGTGATAAGCACCTGCTGCGAGATCGCCGCGTTCAGGGTTTGCAACGTCTCGCGGATCAAGCCCGAGCGGTCGTAGAACGGCACGATGGTGACACGGCTCTCGGTGCCGTCGGCGAGGACCTTCGTCGGCAGCCCGGAGGCGATGTCGGCGATCTTGTCCTTGACCCGCTGGATCGTCGCCATCGGATTCTCGCCGTAGCGGACGACAACCACGCCGCCGACGGCTTCCACACCCGCCTTGGTCAGCACACCCCGCCGCAGGGCGGGCCCGAGGGATACCTTGGCGATGTCGCTGACGAGGATGGGCTGACCGTCCCGGGCCGTGATCGCGGCTTGTTCGAGGTCGTCCACGCTCTCGATGAAACCGAGGCCGCGGACGATGTACTCGGCTCGGTTGACCTCGATCGTGCGTGCGCCGACATCGAGGTTGCTCTCGCGCACCGCGCCGATGACCTGCTGGAGCGAGATACCGGCGGCTCGCATCGCGTCAGGGTCGACATCGACTTGGTACTCCTGCACGAAGCCGCCGATCGAAGCGACCTCGGAGACACCCTCCACGCCGGCGAGCTTGTACTTGACGATGAAGTCTTGGATGGAACGCAGTTCATCGGGCTCCCACCCACCGGTGGGGTTGCCGTCTTCGTCCCGGCCTTCGAGCGTGTACCAGAAAACCTGCCCCAGAGCGGTCGCGTCTGGGCCGAGCGCGGGTGTGACACCGGGCGGAAGCGTGCCGGCTGGGAGCGAGTTGAGCTTCTCCAGCACGCGCGAGCGTGACCAGTAGAACTCGACGCCGTCCTCGAAGACGACGTAGATCGTTGAGAAGCCAAACACCGAGTAACTGCGGATGTCCTTCACACCCGGGATGCCGAGCAAAGCGACGGTCATCGGATAGCTGATCTGATCGTCGATGTCCTGCGGGCTGCGGCCCGGCCACTCGGTGAAAACGATCTGCTGATTCTCACCGATGTCGGGGATCGCATCGACGGGGACTGGATCGCGGGGGAGACTGCCGAGATCCCAATCGAACGGCGCGACGAGGACACCCCAGAAGAGCGTGCCGATCAGAACGATCGCGACCACGAGCTTCTGTTCAAGGCAGAAACGAATCAGGGTATTGAGCGGACCGCGCGGGGCCTGAGGTTGGAGGTCAGTCATTGCCATGCCCCTCGTGTGCATCTGCCGTCGGGACTGCGTCGAGCGGTGGGAATGCCTCGCGGACTTCGCCGCAGCGGAGCATCTGATCACCGAAATACGGGTTGTTGATCTGCGTGCCGCGCTGGAGCCAATCGGCTCCTTTGTTGTCGAACGCCATCGGGCAGTGGGCGAGGTTCCATGTGTCGCTGCCGCGATGCCCGAACCGGCGTTGGAGCGCAATCACACCCTCGCTCATCCGCTCGAAGCGGGCCCGCGCAGTGTCGATGCTGGTGATCGGGTCCTGGACACGCAGCCGGGCCGCAGCCCGACGCCACTCGGCGAGCGGCTCACCGACAAGGCCGGATTCCTCGACGAAGCTCAGCGCGGTCGTGATGTCGGTCGCCGCCTGGACAAAGCCGCCAAGGTCATCGGCTGCGAGTGCTTCCTGTGCATCGAGGTACGCCGCGTAGACGGGCTTGAGTGCAAACACAAAGCTGTCGGGCACGGGCACTCGGCTTGGCATGTCGGGCATCGAGCCGCCCGCCATGCCGCCGTGTCCTGCGTGGGGGTTCCCGCCGCCTCCGCCGCCGGGCGTCATCATGCTCGGCTTCGCGGCGATCTGCATCGCGCTGTCGATGCGGAACGCGCCGTTGACCACGACCGAGTCATTGCGATTGAGCCCGTCCCGAACGATGTAGAATTCCCCCGCTCGCGGTCCGAGGACGACGGCACGGCCCTCGTAGGTCGGCTTCTCTTCGCCCAGGACCTCGACATACACGACCGACCGCGTGCCGGTGAAGAGCACGGCTGAACGTGGGATCACCAGCGGCTCTTCGATACCGGTCGGATCGCCAACCACGCCGAGTGACTCCGCGGGCACCATGTCCATGCCGCAGATGTCGCACTGACCCGGTCCGTCCTTGACGACCGTCGGGTGCATCGGACTGACCCAGCGGCCGGCGAGTTCGTTGCTGATGACCGCGCCGTCGGCGGCAACGCGCGTCCTTACCACGGCCGACGCGAACATGCCCGGCTTGAGCCGACGCTCGGGGTTCTCTACGGCGACGCGCACCGCAGCGGTCCGGGTCCGCTCATCGACCAACGGTTCGATGAACGAGATGCGGCCCTCGAATGTCTCCCCGGGGTGCGCCTCGACCGTGAAAGTCACACGCTGACCCCATCGCAGCATCGGGAGCTGCGACTCGTACGCCTCCATGTCGAGCCAGAGCCTCGACAGATCGGCGATCGTGGCGATCGGCGCCCCGGTCTGAACATAGTCGCCTTCGCGCACGGCGAGGTGCGTCACCACGCCGCCGATGGGAGCGAAGATCTTCAGACGATCTGAATCGAACGAACCGTCCTCGACCGCAGCGATCTGGTCCGGCGTGATTCCGAAAAGGCGGAGCTTCTCCCGCGCCGCGGACAAGGTGTCGCGCGTGGCCGACCTCACGAGATCGCTCGTCGCGGTGTTGTTCTCCGACGCGGCCTTGGCCTGGCGGAACTCCTCGAAGGCGGCGATGAGGTCGGGGCTGTAGACCTCGGCCATGTGGTGGCCCTCGGCGACCGGGACGCCGAGGTAGTTGACGAACAGTCGCTCGATGCGGCCCGGGAAGTACGCGGTGAGCCGGGCGACCGAGGTCTCGTCGTACGTGACCTTCCCGTAGAGGCGGACCTCGGCTGTCGGGAAGAACCGTCCGACGGGCGCGGTCTCGATCTGGCTGAGTGCTGCTGCGCTCTCGCTCATCGTGACGCGCAGCTCGCTGCCTTCGCCGCCGTCGTCTGTGACGGGGATCAGGTCCATGAAGCAGATCGGGCACTTCGCGTCCGGGTCGGGCAGCCGAACGGACGGGTGCATCGAGCACGTGTAGAGCTGCGGTTCGCTCGGTTCGGCTTCGCCGTGATCGTGACCCGACTCGACAACCTCGCTGGACGGTTCCGGCGCTGGCTTGCCAATCTGATAGCCGATGACGAGCGCAGCCACGATCGCGACGACGGCGATGCCCGCCGCGGTATGCTTCCAGAGCCATCCGAGCACGGCTTGCGAACGCTTCAGGAACTTGCTCATGGCTGCACCTCGTTCGATTCGGTCTCAGTTGTTGGGCCGGTCGCGGGTTCCGTGGGCACGGCTTCGCCGACGAGTGTGTTCAAGCGGGCGAGTGCCTGCCCGCGATCCGCGCGTGCTCGCTTGGCCGACACGGCAAACTCCAGCAGCGTGCGCTCGGTATCGAGCAGATCGAGGAAGCTCGTGTCGCCTGTGCGGAACCCGGCAAGCGATGCACGCAGCGACTCCTCGGCCTTCGGGATCAGCGTGGTCTCGAACAGCCGAACGCGACGATCGGCGTCCGTGTGCTCGAACCAGGCACGCTGGATCGACGCGGTGATCCGATTCGCTTCGTCGGCCCGCTCGAACGACACCGCGAGCCTGCGAGCGATCGCCTCCCGAACGCCTGCGTCGTACTTGTCGCGCCAGAGGGGGACGGTGATCCCGAAGCTGAGCAGGATCGGATCATCACCGCTCTCGGCGATCGAGCTGTCGACCGCCTCATCGGTGACGATGTAGTCAAGCCCGACCGTGAAGTCCGGAAGGCCTTCCTTCCGGGCGACATCAGTGCGGATCCGCTGCTCTTCGATCCGCTCGTCGAGTGCGAGCAGCACGGGATTGGAACGCCGAGCGATCTCGGCGAGGCGGGTCCGTCGACAGACGCCACACGTCCAGGGAGTTCGGCAAACTCAGCGACCGGCGCATCGGTTCGGCGGTTCAGTGCCGCGTTCAGGTCCGCGACGTAGGTGGGACGCATCGCACGAAGCTGGGCGAGCCGATCTTCGAGCTGCCCCAGCTCGACCTGCACACGGACGAGTTCCGGGTGCGAGCCCGAGCCGACCCGGTACCGGGCGCGGACGACCTCCTCAAACGAACTCAGCAGTTCGAGGTTCTCGCCCGTGATCCGGATCGCGGCATCGAGGTAAGCGACCTCGTGCAGCGTCTCGACAACACGCTCGGTGACGCCGAGCCGGGCCGCATCGAACTGACGCCATGTGGCTCTTGCCGCCATCGCGGCGGCGTCTTCGCGATCACTCAGAAGCCCCGGCCAGGGGAACGATTGACTGACGCCGACACGGGCCTGCTGCGCCCCCGTCCGAGTCTCGACCTCGTCGAGGAAGAACCCGAAGTTCACCCGCGGATCGGGCAGCGAACGCACTTGCGGAAGCCGCTCAGCCGCGGCGGCCCAGCGCCGGTACGCCGCCTCGACCTTCGGGCTGTGATAGAGGGCGAAGCGCACGAAGTCGTCCGCCGAGGCCCCCTCGCCGAGAGCCGGCACAACGGTGTTCGACTCCGATTCGGAGCGATAGACAGACCGCGGCGATGAGTCGGCATCATCCGGGAGGGAACGGGCATAAGAGGGCGACAAGCCGCGGGTGGGATCGAACGGCGACGAGCAGCCGCCGACGAACCCGACCGCCGCGACGCCCATCGCACACGCGATGAGACGAACGGCCATGGATGGCTCCTGGGTGTTTGGAGAAACGAGTGTCCGAGTGACAGCAGCAGGGACGGAACACGCTCAGCGCGCACCATCCCTACCAGACTCGGGCTCTACGTTTGCCAAACGCCCAGAAGGGCTTGCACTTCGTTGTGGGTCTTGCCTGCGCGAAGACCGATGACCAGCGATGCCATCGAAGGCGTCGTGTCATCAGGCTCGATCACCGGGGTGATCTTGGGCGGGCCGTTCGGAAGCCCCGTGACCGAATCGCGATCGGTCCTCGGGAGCGGTGCGTCGGGGAGGCGTTCAGGAGCGGGTGTCGGAGAGATGCCGCATTGGCACGGCCCCTCGCTCACTGGGCAGAAGGCATCGCTGCCGCAGCCGAAGTCCGAATCGGCCGCGGAGATCGACTCCCCGCAGCAGCTCACTTCGGCCACGGGGACATGGCATGCGGTCTCGCCGCAGTGGTCCTGACCAGCAGCAAACCCAGTCCCGAGCCGGGGAAGGCCGCTCGCAACGAGAACCAGGATGGCGAGGATTCGGATCATGCACAGACAACCATAGCCGGGATTCGGCTCTTTGCCGAACGAAACACACAGTACGATTGTTCCCATCTCCACGCACATTTTACAGACATGATCAATGCGGAGTGATCAATGCTTCGCTTTCGAGTTTGCCCGTTGGTAGGACCTCGATGGTGATGTGGGTTATGCCGAACTCGGCTTCCAGGTGACAGCGCAATCGACAACGAAGCTCATCGGCTTCGTCGAGCCCGGCATCTTCTCGCATCG
>CAXBOF010000088.1:0-6973 GCA_963977205.1 uncultured Phycisphaera sp.
GATTGCCATGAGATCTGCTTTGCGCTGCGCACCCTCGATGCAAGCGACCGGGTTGGTCTTGCTGTGCGCCAGGATGCGGAGCGTTTTATCCTCGAGTTCGACCTGTACCGACTCGACATCGCGGGTGTGCGTGCGGTCGAGGCCGTCAGCGACACGCAGGACGGCTGCCAGCTGCTTGGCAGCATCTTGGTTTTCACTCGAAAGGCGCTGTAACTCATCGTGGTCTTTGCTGGGCAGACTCTTGCGGTGGTAGCGGGCGACGACGGCGATGAGCTCGATCTCTTCCTGCGTGAAGCCGGCCATGCCGCTGTGGATGATGAGGTGGTAGCTGTGCCGGTGGTGACGGGTGTAGTTCATCACCATGCCGACATCACGGAGGATGGCCGCGGCTTCGAGGATCTCCCGGTTGCGTTTGTGATTGGGGATGAGTTCGAGATCGGCGAGCTGGTCGTAGATGCTGGTGGCGAGCTTGGAGACATGGATGGCGCCGGGGATGTTCACGCCGCAACGATCGGCGAATTCGATCGCGGTGGCGAGAGTTGGCAAGGCCCCCGCCGCGATAGCTGAGTTGGCGCCGGCGAGTTCGTCGATCATCTCCAGAATGATGCCATCGCGCACGCCGCGGTCGTGGACGCGGACACGATCGACCCTGAGCGCTTCCATCAGGCCCTCGGCAATCACAAGACCGGCGACGATGATGTCGTTGCGATCGGAACTGAGACCCTGGATCGAATCTCGTTTGTCGACGGGCAGTTCGACGAGCTGATCGATAAACTCCTTGACCTCGGTGAGCATCACCTCATGGCCCCGTGTGGAGTTTGGGACGAGACCGAACGACTCGGTGCCGGGCTGGGAGCGGAGGCTCATGGCCGCCAGCGTGGTGATCGTGCCGCCGGTCCCGACGAGCATCTCGGGAAGTTTCTCGAATCGCTTCACTTCTTCGGCGATCGCGTCTTTAACAAAAGATCGTAGTTCCTTCAGAGCTTTTTTCTCGCCCGGCGGGCAGGAGCCGAACTGCTCAGTGAGCCGGACCGCGCCAAGGCGGAGCGGATGGACGGTGTTGATTTTGGCGTCTTCGAGCCCGACGAGTTCGGTGCTGCCGCCACCAATATCAGCGACAGCGATCGTCTTACCCGATAGATCCAGCTCCCCCGCTACAGATCGGCATGCCAGCTCGGCCTCGCGTTCGGCGGTGATGACCTCGACCTTGTGCCCTGTACGGGCGAAGATCTGGTCCAGGAACTCGTCCTTGTTCTCAGCCTCGCGCACGGCAGCCGTGGCGACGATCCGGAGTCGACGAACACCGAAGCCCTTGGCGATCTCGCACATGTGAGCCACGGCATCAACGGCCGCGGCCATCGCGTCGGGATCGAGCTTGTTCGCCTCGGCGGCCTTGCGCCCGAGCCTGGGCATCGCCTTCTCGTCGTCGATCACGCGGTAGCCGCCAGAGCGAGGGGCATCGGCGATCACGAGCCGCACGGTGTTTGTCCCGACGTCGATCGCTGCCAGTCGCGAGGCTCGTTGGCCGGAAGAGGCACGAGGGAATTCGTAGGAGAGCATCGTCATGGCTTAGCCCTCCTCCTTTCGTATCGCGGAGCTGGGCCGAACACCCGTCTGGTGCAGCACACGCTTGACCTCGGTTTGGAGATCGGTAAAGACGCTGTTCATATCGCGGTTGGCATCGATGCGGACGAGTTCGAAGCGTTCGACGAGCGAGTCGAAGACGCGGAGCAAACGCTCCTGGTATTTCATGAAAGAGTCGTAGATGTCGCGCTCTTCGATGAAGTCCATGCCCGATTCCCAGTAGTCGAACCCGCCGCCGGCGATCACGCGGGGAACGAGGTTCTCGACCTCGACATCGAGATAGATCACCGCGTCGGGGATGGGGGCAAAGCGGTAGATGTCCTCGATCCATTCGGGGTTGGAGCCGCGAACGATCGAACGGGCGATCGAGGCGAAGATGTATCGGTCGGTCAGGACAACAAAGCCGGCGCGGAGGGCGGGGATGATCTCGTTCTCGACGCGGTCGGCAAAGTCGGTCGCGTAGAAGAGGTCCATCGTGAGCGGGCCCAGTGTGTGGCCCGCCTTTGCGCGGCGGAGGCCCTCGCCGGCGAGCCCGGATCGCGTGAGCGCCGAGCGGACGACGCCGTAGCCGTCGTTCTCGAGCCACTCATGGAGCAGGGCGATGTGGGTGGAGCGTCCGACGCGGTCGGTGCCCTCGACGCAGATCAGCGCGCCGGGGTATTCGCTCGTGTCGACGGGGCCCGCTCCGGTGAATGGGTACTGCTGGCCGTAGGACAGGCCGCGGTACCCGGTCTCTTCGAGCTGGCCGTTGGAAGGGGTCGGTGTGGGCTGCATGTCGTCTCCGATAGGAATCGGAGGATGATAGACGTTCTCAGTGTGGCTCCCCGCGATTGCGGGCTCTTCACTGGGCGTTCACACTTTCTTCAAACATGGCCTCGACGAACCGCTCTGGGTCGAAGGGCTGCACATCGTCGGGTGTCTCGCCCACGCCGATGAGTTTGACCGGGATATCCGTTTGCTGGCGGATAGCTACGACCATGCCGCCTCGGGCGGTGCCATCGAGCTTGGAGAGGAAGATCCCCGTCACGCCGGCGGCCTGTGTGAAGCCCTCGGCCTGACGCAGCGCGTTCTGCCCGGCCGTCGCGTCGAGGACGAGCAGGACCTCGTGGGGCGCATCGGGGATCTGCTTGGTTGCTACGCGTTTGATTTTGGTGAGCTGGTCCATGAGCCCGGCCTGGGTCTGGAGGCGGCCTGCGGTGTCGAGGATGATGACATCCACGCCCCTCGCCACGCCAGCCGAGCAGGCGTCGAAGGCGACGGCTGCGGGGTCGCTGCCCTCCTGACCCTTGACGAGATCAACATCCAGACGCTCGGCCCAGATCTCGAGCTGACGCACAGCGCCGGCCCGGAAGGTGTCACACGCGCCAAGCAGGACGGTCTTGCCGTCGGCTTTGAACTGCTGGGCGATCTTGGCGATGCTGGTCGTCTTGCCCGCGCCGTTGACGCCCGTGACGAGCACGACCGTGGGGCCGGTCTTGGCGAGGTTGAGCTGCCGATCCTCTTCGGGCCACATCGCCTTGATCTCGCGTTTGAGGTAGTCGAGCGCGTCCTCTCCCTTGGTCATCTCGCCTTTGCGGTAGGCGCCGCGGATGCCGCCGCTGAGGGCGCGTGCGGCGGTGACACCCACATCGGCTCGGATGAGGCGTGCTTCGATCTCCTCGATCAGTTCCTCGTCGAGTTTGCGTCCACGCAGGAGCGAGACCATCCCCCCCAGGCTCTGACGCGTCTTGGCCAGGCCCGAGCGGAGTTTGCCCATCACGCTTTTGAAGATCGCCATGCCTTACGACCCCGCTTCTTCAGCCGCGGCCGGGTTGGCTTCGAGCACGCGCTTGAGAAGCTTGTCGAGGATCGCGTTGACGAACGCTGGCGACTTCTCGGTGCTGAATTCCTTGGCAAGCTTGACGGCCTCGGCGACGGCGGCCTTGGGTGGCGTCGTGCCATGGGTCATCTCGTAGTGCGCCAGCCTCAGCAGCGCCCGGTCCACCGCGGGCTGGCGGTGCACGGGCCACTCGGGCGCGAGCTCGGTGACCGCGTCGTCCGCTTCGCCTCGGCTCTCGAAGGCCTTCTTGGCGAGTTCGAGCGCCTTGTCCACCTCGCCCGGCTTGAGGTCGTCGTCGATGTCGATCGAGGCGCGGACGCGATCAAGCTCGGGGTCCTTGACCGCGTCGAGCTGGTAGAGGGCCTGGAAGGCGAGGCGTCGGATGAGGCGAGGGGTGGCCATGCGTTTTATTCGTTCTCGGATTTGTCTTGGGGGAGGTTTGTTTCGAGCCGTTCGACCGAACAGGAACGTCCCTGCGCGACGGCCCGCTTGATGGCGTCCATCGAGGTGAGCGTGTCCATCAGGGCTGCGGCGGCTTCTTCGCCCTTGTTGCCCTTAGCGCCACCCGAGCGGGCGTTGGCGTGGTCGGTGGTCTCGGCGGTGATGAGGCCGAAGGCGACGGGGATGCTTGTTTCGACGGTGACTTTGGTGATGCCCTGCGCGACGGCATCGGCGATGTAGCGATCGTGCAGCGTCTCACCGTGGATCAGACAGCCAAGCGCCACGATGCCCTTGTAGGCCCCACTCTGGGCAGCAGCATTGGAAAGAGCGGTCAGCTCGAACGCCCCGGGGGCGTCGATGATGGCGATCTGGTCTCTGGGCACGCCCCGCCGCTGGATTTCGGCTTGGGCGGCCTCGAGCAGGCGCGCCGTCACCGCCCGGTTGTACCGGCTCACGACGATCGCGATGGGCGATGGGGGCTTCACAGACGCGATGGTAGGCCCCGGGGCGGTAGGATCAGCCCATGCGAGGTCTGATCCAACGTGTAGCCCCCGTGCTTCAACTGACACGGGTGACGGGCGCGTTCTCGGCGGTCGCCAACGTTTGGTTTGTCATTGTCTGGACGCGGGCCTTCGAGCAGGAGCCGGGCACGCGGCAGATCGATGAGCGGTCGATCTGGTTCCTCTTGGCAGGCGGCGCGGTGGCGGCGCTGGGGCTCTATGCGTTCGGGGCGGCTCTGAACGACATCCTCGACGCTAAGCGGGACCGGACGCTCCGGCCCAACAGGCCCCTGGCCTCTGAGCGGATCTCTGAAGAGATCGCCATGAGCGTCGTGATCGGGACGCTGGTGTGCGCGATTCTGGGCGCTCTGGTTCTCGGGGCGGAGGCGGTGACGCTGACCGCGGTCGCGGCGATCGGGATCACGATCTACAACGTGGCGGGAAAGTTCGTGCCGGCGATCGGTTTGCCCGTCCTGGCGCTCGTGTACGCGGGGCACATGCTCGCGCCAAATCATGCGCTGGTGTTTACGCTGCCGGTCTGGCTCGTGATGACGCACGCGCTGATTGTCGGGGGTTTGGCGCACACAATGGAGCACCGCGTGCCGAGGCTCAGCACCCGCGCGGTGGTGTTCGCGGTGGCGGGCTGGGCGGCCTGCTCGGCCGTCCTGCTCGCGCACGGCTCGGCGCAGAGTGAGGGCGCAGGGATCTGGCCCGGCTGGGTGCCCTGGCAGGCGGTGCTTTGGGTCGGGGCGACCGCGGTCGTCTTTGCGGGCGTCTGCTACAGGCGCATCGGCAGGCTCGGGTTCAACGAGCGGTCGGGCGAGAAGGTCCGCCGGTATGGCACGCTCTGGCCCGCGGTGTATGCGTGCGCCTGGCTCGTCGGCGCGGGCAAGCTTGCCAATGCGTGGCCTCTGATTGGGCTCCTGGCGGTGGGCGTTCTGGGGATGACGATCCTGCGCGAGGCGTACGCGATGGTCGAGGAGCCGATCGAATTCCGCAGATAAGCGCCGATTCGTCGAGACCCTGTTCTTTGGGGCGAATCAGTTGAGTTTGAAGATGAAGAAGATCGCGGTGAAGACCGAGTCGGCGATGATGATCGAGACGAGGCACTGAACGACGGTGTCGGTCGTGGCTCGGCCGACGCCTGCGGCTCCGCCCGAGGTTTTCAGGCCGTTGGCGCAGGCGATCGCGCCGATGAGCATGCCAAAGATCGCGGATTTGATCATGCCCGTCCAGAAGTCGACGCCCTTGAGCTGTGCGAGCATGTTGTCCCAGAAGATGGAAAATGGGATCGCAAGCACGAGCCGCGAGACGAGCATCGCGCCCATGACGGCGACGATGTTGGAGATGACCGCCAGGGCGAACATGCTCAGAATCGAGGCGATGATTCTGGGCACCACGAGAAACCGCACGGGGTCGAGCGCGTGGACCTCGAGGGCCTCGATCTCCTCCCCCACCACCATCGTCCCGAGTTCGGCGGCGATGGCGGCCCCGGCAAACCCGGTGAGTACGATCGCGGCCATGAGCGGGCCGAGCTCACGCAGGACCGCGACACCGATGATGTTGGCGACGAGCTGGCGCGAGCCGAACTGATCCAGGGGCGGGGCCATGTTGAGCGCGAGGATCAGCCCGACGCTGAAGGAGACGAGCGAGACGATGAAGATCGATCGCACGCCGATACGGATGATCTGCGTGCTGATCGCGCCGGTGCCCATGCGTTTGCGGTTGGTGAAGTTCTTAAAGAACCAGCGCAGGGCCTCGATGACGAGCAGCAGCACGGAGCCCGTGTGGGTGACGATATCGATCGCCCGGGCGCCCAGTTTGGAAACGGGCGTGAGGATCGAGGATGCCTCGGGTTGGGTGCTCTGTTCGCTCAAGGGTTAGACGCTCAGTGCCTCATCGAGTGTGGTGCAGATGGTGAAGAACTGATCGAGGCGGGCGATCTCGAAAATCGAGTGGATGCGATCGGTCAGGGCGCACAGGACGAGCTTGGAATTGGCCTTGCGTGAGAGCTGCATGGCTTCGACGAGCGTGGCCACCCCCGAGCTATCCATATACGACACGCCGGCCAGGTCGATGATGAGCTTTGCAGCTTTCTCGTCGATGGCTTTGCGGATGTCGTTGCGGAGTGTGGGCGAGTGGCTGAGGTCGATGTCGCCATCGGGCCTCAGGATCGTAGCGCCGTCGCGGGATTCCCAGATGACTTCGAGTTCGTTTGGACTAGCCATTGGCGTGCTCCCGCGTTGTTGATGGCTTTGGAGTGAGTGCTTTGGTCATAATGAGGCGCATGCCGACTTTCTCTCGGTGTTCGTAGACCACCGAGTCCATGACTTCCCGGATGATGTGTACGCCGAGCCCACCGGGCTTGACGTCGTCGAGGTCCCGGCCGCAGATGGAATCCGGGTCGATCTGCTTGGCCTCGTCTTCTACGACGATGCGGAGGCCCGGGATACCGTCGTCCGCTTCGGACCAGATGGACATCCAGATGGGGCGGTCGCACTGTCGGTTGTAGCCGTGGTTGATGACATTGGCGAGGGCTTCGTCGACCGCCAGTGCGATGCGTCCCGATTCGTCTTGTCGGAAGCCGAGCCGATGCGTGAGACCCTGGACCAGCTCGCGGGCGCCGGCG